>CAYVGA010000209.1:0-1543 GCA_964449855.1 uncultured Lachnobacterium sp. | reverse complement strand
CAAATTTGTTCTTCATTTTCACCTTGATTTCTCCCTTCATTTCTTAAACGATGTGCTACTTCACACATTGTTTTCAGCTCCACCTTTCTGCTACTGTCATCATATAGAATTTTTCATAACTACAGTCTCCTGTCAGCACGGAAAGAAAATTAACCTAAAAACTATCTGTTACTATAATATTCCCTTCTGAATCATACAATGAAAATTTCTTCA
This sequence comes from uncultured Lachnobacterium sp., assembly GCA_964449855.1. Classification (GTDB taxonomy): domain Bacteria; phylum Bacillota; class Clostridia; order Lachnospirales; family Lachnospiraceae; genus Roseburia. The sequence continues at coordinate 1,330 of CAYVGA010000209.1, read as the reverse complement.
CTTTTACTATTTCTTGCCTTGCAATATACTTATCCGTTGATTCATGGAAAAAAGTTTCAACATAACGATTTCCTGTATTTTTATCCAATGCAATACCCATATGATTATATTCATGTTTCTTTTTTTCTTCAAAAAGAATATAATCACTCTTTATTTTTGAATTAATGATTGTGGGATTAAAATTAATTACCGCGTCTGTATAATTTAGCGTCGTAAGATTCTCATATGAAAAATTTTCATACCTCTCTCGAATATCTGGATAGAAAACACTTGCTTTTAGCATGTCTTCTGTAAGACTTTCATTTTTAATACGGTTTAACACATTTTTTAATTTTATTACTTTATTTGTTTTATCTAACCAAAACTGAATCAACTGAATATCTTTCAATTTATGTAAACCAAGAAGATGTGCAAAATTCTTTTCTGTATATGCGACTTCTATTTGGGAGCCATTATCAAGTTCATACTCAACCCTGCAATTTTCCAAACGCATATAATCTAAATATTTTTTCTTTAATTCATCCATATAGCACCTAAGGAAAATGCTCCTGATTTTAGTCAGGAGCATAATCAATATTTCTTTCGCATGGTTCCTTTGTTTTTCGGCAAAATCGCCTATTCGGGAGAGCGAACCAACTCTCTGGTAGGAACTCCAATTATGAGCCGAAAGACCATAATCTTCTTTGTTCAATTAAAAGATAACAAAAAACATATAATATTTCAATGCTTTTACAAAATTTTAATAATTCAGGATAATTTATCTGAGATAGAAAAACATTTTTGCTTTAAAAGTTTATTTCATCTTTACGTGAACAACAAATTCACAGTAGTTTTGTGCAATTTTTCAAATTTGCTTAAGTAGATATGGGCATTACTGCCCATACCCCTCATTCAAACCGTACGTCCCCTATTAAGGCATACGGCTTAACCCTATACTTCAACTTCAAATATTGCTCAAACTGGCTCTCTTGTCCATACAATAATTCTTCGTATTCATATAAGGTGTGCCCTTTCCCTCCACTGTGATTAGCAGTTTCTTCGGTACTATGAGCACTCGGACTTCCTATTATCCTTTTGACTTCCTCTCTTATTCCTTCGATTGTACATCATACCTCGTTTGAGGAGATAATAGGATCTCAGCTGTTCCGATAACATACTTATCATCAACCTCGCCACGCTCTTCGACTGGGGGATGTCCCTGAACCCTCGCCATATCGGTCTCAAGAATGTTGTCTGCTGTGTTTAAGACCACATCGACCAATTCCAACCTCAACGTAATTTCCCAGCTCAATCACTTCATTTTCATTTCGGCTCTGTTGCTCCCTGTCCT
>CAYVGA010000208.1:0-1548 GCA_964449855.1 uncultured Lachnobacterium sp. | reverse complement strand
TTGCTGCACCAATCCGTGGTGACTTGGCACAGTATACAGAGCTTGCAGCATTTGCACAGTTCGGTTCAGAACTTGATGCAGATACTACCATGCGTTTAGCACAGGGTGCTCGTATCAAAGAAATGTTAAAACAGCCACAGTACAAGCCAATGCCGGTTGAAAGACAGGTAATGATTATTTATGCAGCAACTCAGAAATATCTCTTAGATATCGAAGTAGATGATATTCTTCGTTTTGAAGCTGAATTGTTTGAATATGTGGAAACAAAATATCCGGAAATTCCAGAAACAATTCGTACTACAAAAGTACTTGACGAAGCAACAGAAAAAGCATTGGTAAAAGCAATCGAAGAATGTAAGAAAGCATTCAAATAAAACGGCAGAAAGCAGGTGTAAGAAATGGCTTCAATGCGCGACATTAAGCGTAGAAAAAACAGTGTCACAAGCACCCAGCAGATTACAAAAGCTATGAAGCTGGTTTCTACCGTTAAATTGCAGAAAGCAAGAACCAAAGCTGAAAAAACAAATCCTTATACAGACCAGATGTATAAAACTGTAAGTTCTATGTTAAAAAAGAGTGGAAATATTATCCATCCTTATTTGACAGCAGGTGAATCAGAGCGTAAGGCTGTGATTGTTATTACATCGAACCGCGGACTTGCAGGTGGTTACAACTCAAACGTTGTAAAACTTATTACAAACGGTGAGCTCAAGAAAGAGGAACTTGATATTTATACATTAGGTTCCAAGGGATATGATGCGTTGGCACGTCGTGGTTATACAATTAAGGAGAATCGTTCTGAAATCATGGATGATCCAACCTATGATGATGCAATGAAACTTTGCAGAACAGTTCTCGATTCTTTTGCAAAGGGTGAAGTTGGTGAAATTTATTTAGCATATACACATTTCAAAAATACCGTAACACATATTCCAACTCTGATTAAACTACTTCCGGTAGATACATCAGGTATGGAAGAGGCTGAGGTTAATGATAATGTAATGATGAATTTTGAGCCAAATACGGAAGAGGCATTGGATATGATTATTCCAAAATATGTAACCAGCCTTTTCTACGGTGCACTCGTAGAGTCTGTAGCCAGTGAAAACGGTGCCAGAATGCAGGCAATGGATTCTGCTACCAGCAATGCAGATGAAATCATTAGTGATTTGACACTGAAATTTAATAGAGCACGTCAGGGTGCGATTACGCAGGAGCTTACGGAAATTATTGCCGGGGCGAATGCAATCAATTAGATTTGTTAAGTTCAGAACTGCAATGGTATAGGTCTGAACAAACTATAATAGTAAGGAGAAAGCAAAAATGGCAAATAGTAATGTTGGTAAAATTACTCAGATCATTGGTGCCGTTTTGGATATCAAATTTTCCGAAGGTGCATTGCCAGAAATCAACGATGCTATTGATGTACCATTAAAAGATGGTGGTAAATTAGTAGTAGAAGTTGCTCAGCATCTGGGTGATGATACAGTAAAATGTATTGCCATGGGACCAACTGACGGTTTGGTTCGTGGAATGGATGCCATCGCA
>CAYVGA010000207.1:0-1573 GCA_964449855.1 uncultured Lachnobacterium sp. | reverse complement strand
GAAAAATTTAAAGCAATGGTACATCAGTACACCAGAACAGAAGGCAACGTTATCATCACAGACTTACGTGGTGTAGACCCTATTTATACAGGAAACCGTTTCATGATTTACAGTATGTATCCGGAACAGAATATCTCTGCGTGGATCGTCAGCGGCCGTGGCGGTGAAGGCTGCTCTGCAGCAGTTGGCTACAGCATCTTAAACCGTACCTCTGATGTAAACGTAGGCAGCCTTATGCTCAAATACAATGGCGGCGGCCACAAAAAAGTAGGTACCTGTCAGTTTTCAAATGAAAATATGGCAGCAGAATTGCCAAAGATGTTAGATGAACTTTGTGCATTAGCAAACAAATAAGTAAACGTTTATCCCTAGGAGAGCATTCTTCTAGGGATTTTTAATTTCATAGGAAAGACCTTGATACATTGAAGTGCTAAAGTTTTTGTGTCTTTCCTATGAAACAAAAAATGCTCCGCTGAGGAGGCGCAGCTCGCGGAGGGGAAACTAGTTGCTTTGCAACACCGCTCGTGCGCCAAGAGTTCGCAAGCGAACTCTTTTTAGGATAGTTATAACGAGAAGTGATGCTTTATATAGTCAATTTGTATAGAAAAAAAGTCAGAATTTGTCACATTTACCTTGTTTACCGGCATATAATGAGATATAATAACCTAAAACTAAATATTAGCTCTTCGGGGCAGGGTGATCGCATTAGCGTATTCCCGACCGACGGTGATGATGTTAGGATACCAGGCAGGTATCTGATGCATCGAAGTCCGTGAACCGCCAAAGGCGGCCGATCTGGTGCAATTCCGGAACCGACAGTATAGTCTGGATGAGAGAGGAGAACAAAATCATGAACAAAACATTCAACACACGTTACGTTACCGTAACAGGAATGCTTTCTGCCATTGGATTTATTCTAATGTATGTAGAATTCAGTGTTCCATTTATGCCGCCATTTATCAAAATGGATTTATCCGAATTACCAGCACTTATTGGTTCCTTTGCATATGGACCAAGTTGCGGAATCTTAGTATGTCTGCTGAAAAATCTGCTTCATATGCCAGTTTCTACCACGGCCTGTGTTGGTGAATTTGCCAACTTTATATTAGGAGCCATTTTTGTAGGAACAGCAGGAATTATTTACAAGCACAACAAAACCAAGAAAAATGCAGCTATTGCCGCTAGTATTGGAGCAGTGCTCATGGGAATTGCATGCATTCCGGTAAACTATTTTATTACATATCCATTTTATTACAATTTTATGCCACAGGAAGCCGTATTGGGGGCATATCAGCTCATCGTACCATCGATGAAATCCATCGTACAATGTTTGATTTGCTTTAATTTTCCATTTACGACATTAAAGGGACTAATTTCTGTAGGTGTATCTTTATTGGTATACAAGCACTTATCTCCAATTTTAAAAGGAAAAAAATAAATCTAAAAAGAAAGACGTTTCTCGCGTCTTTCTTTTTTTGTAAGCACATGCTATAATAGTTCAAAATTGTAAAAGTATAAGTAACTATTCAGTACAGCTCAAAACACTTGCTGTTTTGAGCGTGAGAACATGATT
>CAYVGA010000206.1:0-1859 GCA_964449855.1 uncultured Lachnobacterium sp. | reverse complement strand
ACAAAGCTGTTATGAAACCAAAGGAAGGTACTATTCTTACTGTTGCAAAAGGTGCTGCAGATAAAGCTTTTGAATTAGCAAGTGAAACAGATGATTTGGTTTATTTCTGTGACGAAGTTATTAAGCATGCAGATTATGTTCTCAGCCAGACTCCTGAAATGCTTCCTGTATTAAAACAGGCAGGTGTAGTTGACTCTGGCGGACAGGGTCTCATGCAGGTATTAAAGGGTGCATATGACCTTTTGCTTGGCAAAGAAGTAGATTATTCTATCGAAGCCCCTACAGGTGGCAATGGATTTGTGAAAATTTCTGCTGAAACAGAAGCAGAAATTAAATTCGGATACTGTACAGAGTTTATTATTGTATTAAATAAACCAATGTCCGATAGAGAAGAATTGGAATTTAAGGCATACCTCGAATCTATCGGTGATTCGATCGTAGTTGTAGCAGACGATGAGATTACAAAGACTCACGTACATACAAACGATCCGGGTCTTGCAATTCAGAGAGCCCTTACTTATGGTTCACTCAGCAAGATTAAAATCGATAATATGCGTGAAGAACATCAGGAAAAACTCATCAAAGAAGCAGAAAAGATGGCAGAAGAACAGGCTGCCGCTGCTGAAGCAAAGAAAGATGAACCACGTAAAGAAATGGGCTTCGTAGCTGTTTCTATCGGTGAAGGTATGAATGAAATTTTCCGTGGACTTGGTGTGGACTACATCATCGAAGGTGGTCAGACTATGAACCCAAGTACAGAAGACATGCTCACAGCAATTGACAACGTAAACGCTGAACATGTATTTATCCTTCCAAACAACAGCAACATCATCATGGCTGCAAACCAGGCTGCTTCTATTGTAGAAGATAAAGAAATTATCGTTATCCCTACCAAGACAGTTCCACAGGGTATCACAGCTGTAATCAACTACTTACCGGATGTTTCTGCTGAAGAAAACAAAGAAACTATGGTAGAAGCTATCTCTGCTGTAAAAACCGGTCAGGTAACATATGCTGTACGTGATACAGAAATCGACGGTTTCCAGATTAGAGAAAATGACTACATGGGTATCGGCGACAAATCCATTTTAGCAGTTGGTACAGATATGAATACTGTAACTATCCAGATGCTCGAAAAAATGATTGACGAAGACTCAGAAATGGTAAGTATTTACTTTGGTAGTGATTCTTCTGAAGATGACGCATCCGTTATTGCAGAAGCAATCGAAGAAAAATATCCGGACGTTGACGTTGAAATCAACGACGGTGGACAGCCAATTTACTACTATGTAATTTCAGTAGAATAAAATATGTAAGAATACACCCTCTTTCCCAGTGCAGGCTGGGGAAGGGGATTTTTTATTTCATAGGAAAGACCTTGATACATTGAAGTGCTAAAGTTTTTGTGTCTTTCCCACAATTCTTTTGTTGTTGGATTAAGCGGAAGTTGGTATAATTAGAGCATTAAGTGTTATCGTAGAGTATTTTGTTATGGCGGATATCGGTTTTATATTAGGAATAATTTGAAGTTTTTTCAGGTTATTTAGGTCTAGAAAAGGTGTCATTTGTGTATAGACCTAAAGAATTGTTAATTAAGTCATGGATGTGGAATTTGTAGTTTAACGGAGTGAATTATGCCTTGTATTTTTCAATGTGTTCCACAAGAGCAAGAATTTTTCCTTTTTCTTCCGGCCACGTTTTTTCTCTGTGGTTTCGGGAATTGGATTTTTGACCTTTTTCATTTCCAATAAAAGGTCTGTAAACGCAGATGCCCATTTTCACAAATCTCACCCTCCTCTATCAGTATAAAAGTGTGATTATATACTCAAAAATGTTAATAATTTTGTGATTGAGGTTGT
>CAYVGA010000205.1:0-1871 GCA_964449855.1 uncultured Lachnobacterium sp. | reverse complement strand
ACGAAAGAGGTAGCTGTTATTTTTTCTTTTTTGTTTATTTTTTAAAACATATTATAAATAAAGTATAAAATCGTAAAACTATTATTGACAAATAAAACTAAGAGTGGTAAATTCATAACTGTAGATGTTAGCACTCCAAACAAATGAGTGCTAACAAAGGAGAAAAGATGCAAAAAGATAACGAAAAGTTATTAGATGACAGAAAAGTGAAGATTTTGGATGCCATCATTCGAAATTATCTTGCTACAGGCGAGCCGGTCGGTTCCAGAACGATTTCGAAATATACAGATTTGAATCTCAGTTCTGCGACCATTCGAAATGAAATGGCGGACCTTGAAGAGCTTGGTTACATCGTACAGCCACATACTTCTGCCGGTCGTATTCCTTCTGACAAAGGTTATCGTTTTTATGTAGACCATTTGATGAAAGAAAAAGACAGAGAAGTCTCAGAGATGAAAGAATTTGTCATCGAAAAGACGCAGAAGATGGAACAGGTATTGAAGAAAGTTGCAAAAATGCTTGCTGCCAATACCAATTATGCGACGATGATTAGTGCTCCAACATATCACAACAAAGTAAAATTCATTCAGCTTTCCAGCGTGAGTGCACATCAGGTATTAGCCGTTGTTGTGATGAATAGCAATATCGTCAAGAATCATATGATTGATATTGAAGAAGAGCTGGACAATGAAACACTGTTGAAGCTGAATATTTTATTGAATACTGCATTAAACGGATTGGCATTACAGGAGATTAATTTAGCGACTATTGCCAAACTGAAAGAACAGGCAGGAATTCATAGTAAGGTGGTCAGTGATGTTATGGATGCGCTGGCACATGCATTAAGTGAGCAGGAAGACCTGCAGATTTACACCAGCGGTGCGACGAACATTCTGAAATATCCGGAACTTACGACATCCGACAATGCGACGAATCTTCTTTCTGCATTTGAGGAAAAAGAAGAACTCATAAGTCTGGTCAATGAAACGTTATCCGATACTGCTTCGGAAACCGGTATACAGGTTTATATCGGAAATGAGACACCGATTCAGACAATGAGAGATTGCAGTGTTGTGACAGCAACCTATGAATTAGGTGAGGGCGTAAAGGGTACGATAGGTATTATCGGACCAAAACGTATGGATTACGAAAATGTAATGGATAACCTAAGGACATTAAGAAGCCAGTTGGACGGCATTTTGAATAAGCATAAAGGGGATTCCTAGAAAGGTGGTAGCACATGGCAGAAGAAAAGAATGTCATGCATGAAGAAGTGGAAGAAGTTGTAGAAGAAACAACAGAAGAAACTGTAAATGAAACTACAACAGAAGAAGCTTCCGAAGCAACAGAGATGAATGAAACAGCAGAATCTGTAGAAACTGAAGAAAAACCAAAAAAAGAAGGTTTTTTCAAAAAGAAAAAAGATAAAAGAGATGAACAGATTGAAGAATTAAATGACCGCGTAAGACGTCAGATGGCAGAATTTGATAACTTCCGTAAACGTTCAGAGAAAGAAAAATCCATGATGTTTGATATGGGAGCAAAAAATGTAATCGAAAAGATTCTTCCGGTTGTAGATAACTTTGAAAGAGGTTTTACAACCGTAGATGAAGCAGACAAAGACGATGCATTTGTACAGGGTATGCAGCAGGTATACAAACAGCTTATGACAGAACTTGAAGCAATTGGTGTAACACCAATCGAAGCAGTAGGTCAGGAATTCAATCCGGATTTCCACAATGCTGTGATGCAGGTAGAAAGTGAAGAATACGAATCCGGTATTATCGCACAGGAATTTATGAAAGGCTACATGTATAAAGATACCGTTGTAAGACATAGTATGGTAGGAGTAGTAAGTTAATGTTATGATA
>CAYVGA010000204.1:0-1950 GCA_964449855.1 uncultured Lachnobacterium sp. | reverse complement strand
TTGCTTTTTCTAAAAATCAACCCTTAATTTTTCCTAATTCTGCATGCCAAAATCATTTTTCCGGATTCCGGCTTGCTTTTTTTAAAAATCCCCCTTTTATTTTTCCAAATTCTGCATGTCCAAATCAATTTTTCAGATTCCAACATGCTCCCCTATGAGATTTACTTGTAAACACTTCACACATAAACAGAATTACAAGGCACTATATATTCGGCGATAAAAAACCTCGCAAAATATATAGCCCTTCGGGGGATGCACACGTGCGTATATAAGGAAATGGTCACTTCGTGATCACGCACGGTGCAGGCGACAATTTTCAATCACCGCCTATATAGATGTATTAAAGAAAAAAGGGTGCAAATGAAAGAATCTTTCATCCACACCCACAAAAAACTAAACCATGACTTCTAGAACAATTTTTTCAATGCACCAGCGATATTACCGGCTTTATCCATATCTACCTTGTCTAATGCACCATCAAGCATATCCAAAGCATCACCTACTTTTTCCATTGCAATTTTCGCTTTTACAGCATCGATGATTTTTTCTACTACATCATCAGGTAAATCTTTTCCAATAATACTTTCGATTACTTTTACTGGTTCTTTTTCGAACTGAGCTCCTAATTTTCCATCTTTCTGGATTTCATCAATAAGATTTTCAATCATTTTCTTTACGTCCATTTTTATTCCTCTTTTCTTTAGACTTTAAACAGCAACTATCATACCATTTTTCGTCGCCTCATACAAGACTTTGATTCTGTAAAATTATCTTATCCAATCTGCGATTACCCATAAGAGTCAGCTCATCTTTCGAATCTGATTTCATTTGCTCTTTTCATCCAATATATTCTTTTATCTTTCGTGTACCGCAGCAACTAATTCCTTGATGTCTTTTACACCATATTTTCTCATATAAGCTTCAATGCCTTCTACTACTTTGATGGTAGTACATGGGTCAACAAAGTTTGCTGTACCTACCGATACTGCTGTTGCACCTGCAAGAATCATTTCGATGGCATCATTTGCTGTTGCAATACCACCCATACCGATAAGCGGAAGTTTTACTGCCTGTGCTGTCTGGTAAACCATACGCACTGCGATTGGATGAATAGCTGGACCGGACATACCGCCTGTTTTGTTTGCAAGCACAAAAGTTCTGCGGTCGATATCAATCTTCATACCTGTTAAGGTATTAATAAGAGAAAGACAATCTGCACCGCCTGCTTCTGCTGCACGAGCCATCTCTGTGATATCTGTTACGTTTGGAGAAAGCTTCATAATCACCGGCTGTTTTGCAATTTTCTTGATATCGCTGGTAATCTGTTCTACTAATTTAGGATCCTGTCCAAAAGCAATACCGCCTTCTTTTACGTTTGGACAAGAAATATTGATTTCCATCATATCGATTGGTTCATCTGCAAGACGTTCTACTACTTCGAGATAATCTTTTGTAGATTTTCCACATACATTTACGATAATCTTTGTATCGTAATTTTTCAAAAATGGAATATCTCTGTTGCAGAATACGTCAATACCAGGATTCTGAAGACCTACTGCATTTAACATACCGCCGTATACTTCTGCTACACGTGGAGTTGGGTTACCCGGCCAAGGAATGTTTGCAACACCCTTTGTAACAACTGCACCAAGTCTGTTTAAATCTACAAATTCGCTATATTCTTCACCAGAACCGAATGTTCCGGAAGCTACCATAACCGGATTTTTTAATTCTACACCACAAAGGTTTACAGATGTTTTGATATCACTCATTATAACTCTACCTCCTTCGCGTTGAATACAGGACCTTCTTTACAAATACGTTTGTTGTTTACATTTGTATGATGGTCTTTTTCTTTTGTCTTGCATACACATGCCAGACATGCACCGATACCACATGCCATACGTTCTTCCATGGAAATATAACATTCCATATCGTTTTCTTCTGCAT
>CAYVGA010000203.1:0-1998 GCA_964449855.1 uncultured Lachnobacterium sp. | reverse complement strand
ATGGTTAAGTTATGAAGTATACGTATTATCCAGGATGTACTTTAAAAACAAAGGCGACAGACCTAGATGCGTATGCCAGAGCTTCTGCAAAAGCATTGGGCTTTGAGTTAGAAGAGATTGAAAACTGGCAGTGCTGCGGCGGTGTATATCCTTTGGGTACAGATGAAATTGCATCCAAACTTTCTTCTGTTCGTGCATTAAATGAAGCAAAGGAAAAAGGACAGGATTTGGTAACCCTTTGTTCCGCATGTCATCATGTTATCAAACGTGTAAACAATGACATGAAAAACAATGCAGATATTCGCACCAGAGCGAATAACTATATGCAGTTAGAAGAAGTCTATGCCGGAGAAACCAATGTATTACACTTCTTAGAAGTACTTCGTGATAAAGTTGGTTTTGATGTATTAAAAGAAAAAGTAGTAAATCCGTTGACCGGAAAGAAGATCGGTGCGTACTATGGCTGCCTCTTACTTCGTCCGGGCAAGGTACTTGGATTTGATAATCCGGAAAATCCTACTATTATCGAAGATTTTATTCGCGCCATTGGTGCAGAACCAGTGGTTTATCCATATAGAAATGAGTGCTGTGGTGGATACATTTCTTTAAGAGAAAAAGAAATGGCAAAGAATATGTGCGATAAAATTAAAGAAAGTGCAGCCGGTTTTGGTGCAGAAATGCTCATTACTGCATGTCCGCTCTGTATGTACAATTTGAACAAGAGTGATGAGGCAGAACTTCCTGTTTACTATTTCACAGAATTACTTGCAGAAGCACTTGGAGTAAAGGAGGAGGTATAGTCATGAGCCACGCAAAAAATCAGGCTGAAAAAATCAAAGAAATCAGCGGCGTAAATCCATTAAAATGCATGAAATGCGGTAAATGTTCGGCTACCTGTCCTGCTTTTAACGAAATGGATATCAAACCACACCAGTTTGTATCCTATGTACAGAATGGCGATGTTGAAGCTTTGGCAAATTCAAAGTCACTTTGGAAATGTCTCTCATGTTTTGCATGCGTAGAACGTTGTCCAAGAGATGTACAGCCAGGTAGATTAATTGATGCAGCAAGACAGCTTGTAGTGCGTACCAAAGGTCAGACAGGGCTTTCTCCGGAAGAAATTCCAGAGCTTTTAGACCCGGAAGTACCACAGCAGTTACTTGTAAGTGCATTTAGAAGATACAGGAGGTAAGTCGCAATGCAGAGAATAGGTGTTTTCGTCTGCCACTGTGGTAGTAATATTGCGGCTACGGTAGACGTTAAAAAAGTAGTAGAAATGGTTTCTATGGAACCAGGCGTTGTACATGCAGAGGATTACCAGTATATGTGTTCCGAAGCTGGACAGGCAAAGATTGCAGCAGCAATCCATGAAAAGAATTTAACAGGCATCGTTGTTTGTTCTTGTTCTCCACGTATGCATGAGACTACTTTCCGTACAGCAGCGGAAAGAGCAGGTCTTAATCCTTACATGGTAGAAATTGCAAATATCCGTGAACATTGTTCCTGGATTCACAAGGATATGGAAGAAGCTACAAAGAAAGCCGTTATCCTTGCAAGAGCAGCAATTGCAAAAGTAAACTTAAATACACCATTAAAACCAGGTGAAAGCCGTGTAACAAAACGTGCCCTTGTAATTGGTGGTGGTATTGCAGGTATTCAGACAGCACTTGATATTGCGGATGCCGGATATGAAGTGGATATCGTAGAAAAAACGCCAAGTATCGGTGGAAGAATGTCCCAGTTAGACAAGACTTTCCCTACATTGGACTGTTCTGCATGTATTCTTACTCCAAAGATGGTAGAAGCAGCAGCACACGAAAAGATTACGATTTATACATATAGTGAAGTTGATAAAGTATCCGGTTTCGTAGGTGACTTTACGGTAGATATCCGTAAAAAAGCTAGAAGCGTTGATATGTCAAAATGTACCGGTTGTGGTGTTTGTCAGGAAAAATGTCCTTCCAAGAAGGCTCCAAGCGAATTTAACCGCGGCTTAAA
>CAYVGA010000202.1:0-2042 GCA_964449855.1 uncultured Lachnobacterium sp. | reverse complement strand
TGATTTTTCATGGGTTTGCGAATCGTAACTATGAAGGTACTGAATAGTTACGAAAGAGATATTGTAATTTTGTAGCTGTACTGAACAGTTACATGTAATTTTTATAAAACAAGGAGAATTATATGAGAGTAGCTATCGTTATGGGTTCTACAAGTGATATTCCGAAAGTAGAACCGGCAGTAGAGATTTTAAAAAGTCATGGAGTAAAGGTTGATGTGAGATGTCTTTCTGCACATCGTGCACACACAGGCCTTTCTGCATTTATTGAAGAAACAAACAAAAATGGTACAGAAGTAATTATTGCAGCGGCTGGTATGGCAGCAGCACTTCCAGGTGTAGTTGCATCACAGACCGTGCTTCCGGTTATCGGTGTTCCTTTGTCAGGATCCGTTTTAGATGGTACGGACGCACTTTATTCTATCGTACAGATGCCGCCAGGAATTCCGGTTGCAACTGTTGCTATCAATGGTGGAAAAAATGCTGCATATCTTGCACTTCAGATTATTGGTGTAAGTCATCCCGAAGTCAGAGAAAAACTTTTGGCTCAGAGAGTGAAGATGGAAGAAGATGCAATGAAAGCAAATGAAGAAGTAATTGCGAAATTCGAGAACTAAGATTATATGCCGTAGTATCATTTGAAAAAGTGGTGCTGCGGTGTTTTTGGTTATACAAAGAGGTGTATAATACAGATTAGATATAAAAAAATGGAATAGAAGTGGAGAAACGAGATGATATACATAACAGAAGATTGTCATATGGATTTTATAAATTTAAAAACAGAGAGTATTTATGTGAATATTTTTTTCTACCTTGCATATCTTAAATTGATATGAAAAATTAGGAATAAATAAAATGACAAATTATGTAAAAGCATCTTTAGAGAACCATCTGTTTTTTGGGCGAATTATGAAAGAACATTCGTTATTTTTGATGGCAGGATTTCCAGCAGTAGAAACCAGTTATATAAATGAGGCAAACTGGTATAGAGATATGCTGGAAAATGCATTGCGAGAAGTAGTGCAGCTGGCAAATGGAAATGTAGGAGAGAATGTTCTTCGTTCAGGTGAAATTGTGACAGAGTTTACAGAAATAGCAGAAAGACAAACAAGTAAGCTTTCAGGCGTTCCCATTGATACCCAGATAACGAGAGCTGAGCAAATGTTGCGTGCGGGCGGTATGGCACAGCCGAGCAGGGAGGTAGAGCAGCAGGTACGAAGGTTGAATCAGAGAATGATGGAATTGGTAAATGGTTTAATTGGATTTAAAGAACATGTCTTAAGAGAGGTCCTTGCCTGCAATTTATATACGGCAAATTATCCGTTGCTGCTCGAGCATATCATAAGGGAAGCGAAAATGTATTTGCAGAGCATGCGTGAGATTGAAAATGGCCGTATGCCAGACACAGCACATCTGAATATAGAAAATTTTTGGAACCAAATTATGATGGAACATGCAGAATTTATCCGTGGACTTTTAGATCCAACAGAGGAAGATCTGATGGAAACAGCAGATGAACTGGCGGAAGATTTTATGGAACTTTTAGAGATGGCTCGTCAACAGGAAGCGAGGATGAATAATGAGCTGACCAGAAGAAGTATTGAGAAAACGGAAGAGATTCGTGATTTTGAGATAGCTGGAACAAAAGGACTTATTGGATGTGAAATTCGTTCAATTATGCTGCCACTATTGGCAGACCATGTGCTGCGTGAAGCAAATCACTATTTGAGATTGTTGGAAGAACAGTAGAATGTAATATCAATGAAAATGAGGAAAGTCCATGTACTTGTGAAAGAAGCAGGTGCATGGGCTTTTTTATGTGAATGAATAGTAGCATATAGTAAATTTTATATGCCATGAGGGAGAAATTATAATTTAATTGCTCCAATAGGTGCACATGTATTTAGTAATTTAACCTATTGTGCTATATAAATTCGGGATAACAAACAGGTTACAAAACCCAAAAGTATCCCTGTATTATTTTTTGAAGATTTTATTTACCAATCGGGTACAAAGCCCTTGAAAACTTTTTGCAAGAACCCTTT
>CAYVGA010000201.1:0-2055 GCA_964449855.1 uncultured Lachnobacterium sp. | reverse complement strand
TCGCTACAGGAATTCCTGTCCAGCGTGAAATAATACGGGCAATTTCTTCCTCGGTTACTTTCTCACGCACAAGTGAAAGGTCACGATTTTTCAAAATCTCTTCTTCTGCTTCCAACTGTTTTTCCATCTGTGGAAGCACACCATACTGAAGCTCTGCCGCTTTTTCCAAATCATAATTCTGCTGTGCAATCTTGATTTCATTACGTGTATGTTCAATGGATTCACGCAGCTTGCTTACTTTATCGACAGCATCCTTTTCGTTTGTCCATTTCGCTTTTTTACCATTTAACTCATCGCGCAATTCAGCTAATTCTTTCTGTAAATTTGCGAGACGTTCCTGACTGAGACGGTCGGTTTCTTTTTTCAATGCAGTCTCTTCGATTTCCATCTGCATCACACGACGGTTTAATTCATCGAGTTCCGTTGGCATGGAATCTAATTCTGTCTTAATCAATGCACATGCTTCGTCCACAAGGTCAATTGCCTTGTCTGGCAAGAAACGATCGGAAATATAACGGTTTGATAATGTCGCTGCCGATACCAACGCCGAGTCTGTAATTTTTACTCCATGATATACTTCATATCGATCTTTCAAACCACGAAGAATCGAAATGGTATCTTCTACCGTTGGCTCATCCACCATAACCGGCTGGAAACGACGTTCCAAAGCTGCATCTTTTTCAATATATTCACGATATTCATCCAAGGTCGTCGCACCTACACAATGCAATTCACCGCGGGCAAGCATTGGTTTTAAGAGCTGGCCTGCATCCATCGCTCCGTCTGTTTTTCCTGCACCTACAATGGTGTGAAGCTCATCAATGAATAAAATAATCTGTCCATCGGATGCTTTTACTTCATCCAAAACCGCTTTCAATCGTTCTTCAAATTCACCACGGTATTTTGCTCCGGCAATCAAAGCTCCCATATCGAGTGCAAACAATCTTTTATCTTTTAATCCTTCCGGCACATCACCGCGAACGATACGTTGTGCCAAGCCTTCTACGACTGCAGTTTTACCAACACCCGGTTCCCCGATTAAAACAGGATTGTTCTTTGTCTTTCTTGAAAGAATACGAACTACGTTTCGAATCTCTGCATCACGTCCAATAACCGGATCAAGTTTCTGCTGGCGGGCACGTTCCACCATATCATATCCGTATTTTTCCAACGTATCATAAGTTGCTTCCGGATTATCCGAAGTCACACGCTGATTTCCACGTACGGTTGCTAAAGCCTGTAAAAATCTGTCTCTGGTCAGACCATATTCGCGAGCGAGTTCTTTCATCGCTTTATTTGGATACTTTAATAAGGAAAGAAATAGATGTTCTACAGACACATATTCATCTCCCATATGCTTCGCCTCATCCTCTGCATGGATCAGCACATTATTCAAATCTTTTCCCACATAAATCTGTCCTGCACCAGACACCTTTACGCGAGCGTTTAACTTCTGTCTTGCATTCTCCGTGAAATGCTCACGGTTTATTTCCATTTTTTCGATAAGTTTTCCAATCAGGCCATCTTCCTGTGTTAAGAGTGCAACGAGAAGATGTTCCTGCTCAATCTCCTGATTACCATATTCATACGCTAACTTTTCGCAAGCGTTGATGGCTTCCACTGATTTCTGAGTAAATTTCTGAATATTCATAGTAGCGTACCTCCTATTTTAAAACATCTAACAATCAATCTTTCCATATTTATATTATAGTGTATCGTATATGTATCTATTATCCTATACATACACTTGGAAAGATATTTTCCCTACAATTTGATTTATACCACCTGTTGTTAGCACTGTCAATAGGCGAGTGCTAAAGTTTTCAGAAAATTTATATTTATAATTTGTTTGATAGAACCCATTTCAAAACTTACTAGTATCCCTTTCCAAAATTCATAGTCTTTTACAAAATCTTATACAGTTTCAAAAACCACTTGACAAAGTAAACCAAAGCTTTTATACTCGTTCATGAAAATACTAAAATGAGGAGAATTTCGTATATGAAAATGAGAATCGTTGCTGACTCCAGCGCAAGTTTAATTACTACTCCAGAC
>CAYVGA010000200.1:0-2178 GCA_964449855.1 uncultured Lachnobacterium sp. | reverse complement strand
CAAGTGTAAGCATTCAAAATATTTTTCCAATCCGATTTCTTTATCTTTACATATTATTCATCACTAAAATCCTCGTTTTTGTGATTTTCTCTTACCATGCACAGGCTCTTTCAATTATTCCGACACTATAATGGATCTCTTTTTGAATGTGAAGACAAAGACGGAAAACCTCATATCGCAATTTATTTTGAAACACTTGCATTAATGAATACATGGTCTGTGCGTTATAACGAATATCTGAAAGAAATAGAACGTGCTAATGAAATAACCGATATTAAAAAACGTGCTAAGCGATTACTGGAAATAGAATCTGATTTTGACTTATGGATGGACATTTACCCAGATTCTGAATTTATGCCACGATTACTCCAAGTACAAAAATCCTATGATGACACTATGGACATGATGGCATTAAATCCAAAAAAGTAATTTTGTACCCAAATCGTACCCACTACAAAACAAAAAATCCTTACAAAGCCTGAAAAATCAAACTTTGTAAGGATTTACTATTTTATTCCCACTCAATCGTAGCAATCGGCTTCGGACTCATATCAAAGCAAACACGGCATACGCCATCTACTTCACTTAAAATACGATCTGTGATATGTTTTAATACAGCCCAATCAATTTCCGGTACTGTACATACCATAGCATCTACAGTATTTACGGCACGGATAATTACTGGCCAGTAATCAAGACGTTTGCCATCTTTTACACCTGTAGATGTGAAGTCCGGTACTACTGTAAAGAACTGCCAAATCTGTTCTGTAAGACCAGCTTTGTCGAATTCTTCACGAAGGATAGCATCTGATTCGCGTAATGCGTGTAAACGATCTCTTGTGATAGCACCTAAACATCTTACACCAAGACCTGGTCCCGGGAATGGCTGACGGTCAACCATTGTGGAGGGAAGACCAAGTGCTCTACCAACTTCACGAACTTCATCTTTATATAATAATTTCACTGGTTCAACGAGACCTTCGAATTTGAAATCTTCTGGAAGTCCACCTACATTGTGGTGAGCTTTTACACCATCACTTTCAAGAATGTCCGGGTAAATTGTTCCCTGTGCAAGGAAAGAGATACCGTCGATTTTTCCTGATTCTTCTTCGAATACACGAACAAATTCTTCGCCAATGATTTTACGTTTCTTTTCCGGTTCAGCAACACCTGCTAATTTGTCCAAGAAACGGTCTGTTGCATCAATATAAATAAGGTTTGCATCCATACCTTTTTCAAATACTTCGATAACTTCTTCACTTTCACCTTTACGCATTAAGCCGTGGTTTACATGTACACACACAAGCTGTTTGCCGATTGCTTTGATAAGGAGTGCAGCTACTACTGAACTGTCAACACCGCCAGATAAAGCTAATAATACTTTTTTGTCTCCTACCTGTTCGCGTACTGCTGCTACCTGTTCATCAATAAATGCAGCTGCAAGTTCAGGTGTAGTAATACGTTCCATGGTTTCAGGTCTCTTGTTTGAATCCATAAATAACCTCCTAAGATTATGCATTTAATTTTTTAATAGAGTTCCATTATATTACTTGATTTATCAGAAATCAATTAGAAATTTTTACTTTTTTATAAGTTTTCAATATATAGCCATATTTTACCATGGTAAAATTTTTTTGTAAAATACATTAGTTTTTCCTTGCGTGTAGCATTATTAGGTTTTATAATACAAAGTGTATTTATGTGTTTTGCAGAATACAAATTTAGAATAAAGAAGGTAATAAAGATGGAAAGAAAAGTTGGAACTATTTCAAGAGGTATCCGTTGTCCAATCATTCGTGAAGGTGACGATTTAGTAACTATGACAGTTACTAGCGTATTAGAAGCTGCTGAAAGCGAAGGCTTTGCACTTCGCGATAGAGACGTTATTGCTTTAACAGAATCTATCGTTGCAAGATCTCAGGGAAATTATGCTAGCGTACAGGATATTGCAGACGACGTAAAAGCAAAACTTGGCGGAGAAACAGTTGGTGTTATCTTCCCTATCCTTTCCCGTAACCGCTTCGCTATCAATTTGAAAGGTATCGCAATGGGATGTAAGAAAGTCGTTCTTATGCTCAGCTACCCAAGCGATGAAGTAGGTAACGCTCTTTTAACATATGATCAGTTGGATGATGCAAACATCAATCCATACTCAGATGTACTCACATTAGAAAAATA
>CAYVGA010000199.1:0-2279 GCA_964449855.1 uncultured Lachnobacterium sp. | reverse complement strand
TCGCTAGGAGAAATCAGCATAGCTGATTTCTCAGTTCGCACCTCATTTATAGTTACATAAATAATTTACAACTACAAATACTACCTATACGTAATTATTCAGTACTTTCATAATTACGATTCGTAAAACCATGAAAAATCAGCTTTGCTGAATTTATAAAGGAGATTATTATGGATACAAAGAAAAAAGAAATGCGCTCAGAATTACCTTATGCCGCTTTAGACGAAGTTCCAAACACAAAATCTGATGCAAAAGAAATTGTCGGTCTGGTAAAGTCCGGTGGAAAAATCTCAGGCTACCAGCTTTCCAACGGCACTACCGTTTCCAAAGAAGAAGGAGTCTCCATGGCAAAAGCCGGAGACATCAAAGGTGTAGGCATCGCTCACCGAAAAGATACTGAATATTTAAAATCATTACCGGATGGCACAGAAAGTAACAACCTCAGTAATCTGCCTTCCATCACAGAATCAGAGATATCGTAAGTATTCAGCACCTGAATACTTACGATATCTCATCAAATTCTGACATATTTACAAAAAAGATTGCCTTTCGCACATCGGATATTACAAAGTACCTATTTCCTATAGCACAGAAAAGATTATCGAATAAAGTTTGTATACTGTCCTTTTTCTCGCTCCGGCAATCCAAATTTCTCTTTTCCAAGTGCAATACTCTTCATAAGAAAACTCATATTATGTGCAAGCGTACGCATCGTCTGCATGCCCTCCGCATCCTGTTCTACCTGCCCAGCTGTTGCACCATGCACACTATTCCAATACTGACTGGAGGCCACTGGCATACCACTAATCGTAAAATACTTATTGAGCTGATCAAATGTTGCCGAACATCCACCACGTCTTGCAACAGCAATACCGGCTCCAACCTTCATGCGCTTATCAAATCTTGTACTATAAAATAATCTATCTAAAAATGCAATAAGTGTACCATTTGCAGACGCATAATACACAGGACTGCCTACTACCATACCATCACATTCTTCAAAGTTCTTTGCCACTTCATTTACCATATCATCAAACACACATTGCTTTGTCTTATAACAGGACTGGCACGCACAGCAGCCACGAATCTGCTGATTTCCAACTTGAATTACCTCTGTTTCAATCTGCTCTGCTTCAAAAACCACTCTCATTTCTTCCAACGCACGCGCTGTATTCCCATTTACATTTGGACTACCATTAATTAATAATACTTTCATTTTCCCAAAACTCCTTTTTCTGCATTTTATATCATTTGCCTATTCTTACACACAAAACTACAAGTATTTTAAGCTACTAAAAATCAAATACCACTACAAATATTTCAAAATATCCTCAACCGACTCTGCAATATAATCAGCCCCCGCCTTTGTCAATTCTTCATAATCACCAAAGCCAAACAAAACCCCCATGGAATCCAAGCTGTGTTCTTTAGCTCCAAGAATATCATAATGTCTATCACCAATCATAATCGCCTGCGATTTATCTTCAATTCCACTAATTTCAAGTGCATAACGAATAACATCCGCTTTTTCACCACGACTTCCATCCATCGTAGCCCCTGCCACATAATCAAAATACTTATATAAATCAAAATGCTTTAAAATCTTTAGTGTAAATTCCTCTGGTTTTGATGTCGCAATAATCAATGTTTTTCCACGCGTTTTTAATTCCTGCAGCATCTTTTCCACACCATTATACACTTCATTCTCATAAAGCCCTTTCACAGAAAAACGCTCTCTATAATATCTTATCGCCAACTCACTATCTTCTTTAGACAATCCATAAAACGTCTGAAAAGAATACATCAATGGCGGTCCAATAAATGGATGCAGCTCTTTTCTATCCTCTACCTCAATCCCAAACTTTTCTAATGCATACATCACACTACTTGTAATTCCAATCTCCGGATTTGTCAATGTACCATCCAAGTCAAACAACACATACTTGTACATATCATTTATCACTCCTTTTCTAACTATACAATTACCCTTACATGTTCCAAATCATTATCCTTAAGAATTTTTCAAAAAGCATCTTTAATTATAACATATAACTATTTTTATACAAAACAAAAAAACGCTACTCATATAAGTAACGTTTTCTTTCCTCTGAATGAAGCATCGGGGATTCGAAATCGTACCCCATTTTAAAAACCGCTAAAAGAAAGGAGTTCAGCGACTTTATTTTCTTTGTCAATCAGTTAGTCAATCAAGCCTACAAATTGGAATTGAACAAAATCGCTGCGCGATGGCCTGCCAAGGCTGTGGCGCAGTTTTCTTT
>CAYVGA010000198.1:0-2321 GCA_964449855.1 uncultured Lachnobacterium sp. | reverse complement strand
AACAATATGCTTAATCAGTAATTTTACCAGCATTCACCTCATCATAGATTTTACGCAATACTTCATCCGACAATGTGTGAATGGATTTACGCACGAGTTCAAATGCAGCTCCGTTTAGGAAAAGGTTTTTTGCATTTTCGAGTGCTTCCTGTTCGATGCCCTGAGAAATACCTTCAGAAATACCATCCGCTTTGCCATCATTGTAAATAAATAATCCGAGTTCTGTCATTTTGATTTCCTCCTTGATCTGTTTAAAGTCTTCTGAGTCTAAAAATTTACTTGCCATAGCGTAGATGACCGCTTCGATTTTTTCAACATCTGGAATCGAATCTTCAGATTCCCTAACGATTCGAAGTGCTTTCCGAATACGTTCTTTCTGTGGCATGTCACCGCCCATAAGAGGGCATAAGGTCAGAGGAACGAGGTCTTCACGAGTTAAAGGAATCGAGAGTTCGAGTTTTTGGGTGATGTTGTCAAATACTTTTTCTGCGCGGTGTCCTTTCATAATAATAGGGTGCACACGGTAGGTGTTGAAACCGGATGTGAATTCCGTAACCGGTTTTTGGATTGTTCCGGAATACAGGACATAGGTGCGTACATCTACGTTGTGCTGGTAGCTGGTTAAGGCCTCATAACAGCGAAACCGTTTCAAATCGGAAATGCCTTTATTCGTGCTTTGGAATTCAAAATGTGTCCAGGAGCCATCTTTCATGACAAGATTGAAATCCTGATAGAATTTTTTTAGTTCCAGATGTACGGTTTCGGTTGGGGCGATGTGGTCGACTTCTCCCTCGATATGGAAGTAGGGTACTAATACATCCGAGAAGTATTGTGTGGTTAGTTTGAGGGCGGTGTCTTCGACCTGTTGTGGTGCTTTTTCAGATGATGTTTCATCATTCAAAGTCACAATAGTTGCGATTGTGTTCTCCATTTGGTTCCTTTCCAATTGCCATTGGAGAAATTTTCTTATACAAATTATACGGAAAAAAGAGCCGTCAGACAATGGCAATTTTCGTTATAATTTTTTGATAGATATGTAGTTTTTGGTTTTTGTTAATTGGAATTCTTCTCCGAATTGGAGCAGATTCTAATTAAGAATATGATTCGTGAAAATATGTTTTTTCAGATGTTCAAAAGAACAGTTTCAAATCATATATGAGTATTGGATAACCGCATAACAAATATGCATAAGAGTTTCAAAACAGCATTGTCTGTTGCTAAAACTACGATAACATATTTACGTACATTTTGCAAGAGAAAGGAGCAAATATGAATACAATTTTGTAATAGTTCAGCCTAGCACCAATCACTTGCTGATTGGTGCGAAGAGAACACGTAAAGTAAGCCAAAGCGACACCCATCTCGCCAAAGGCGACTTCTAATATGGGTGTCGTCCGTAACAGTCAGCCGAAGGCTGAACTGTTACACAATTTTGATCACCGGTGCCGCCGGTTTCATAGGTTCTAACCTCGTCATCCGCGGTCTACAGGATTACGAGAACGTTACCATCATTGGCATCGACAATATGAACAATTATTACGATGTTTCCATTAAGGAGTATCGTTTAAAGAAAATTGAAGAAGTAGCAAATAATTATCAAAACTCTAAATGGTGTTTTATAAAAGGAAGTATCGCAGATAAGGTTTTGATTGACAATATATTTGCAGAATACAATCCGGTATCGCTTTATGCAGCTACCAAGAAGTCCAATGAGCTTTTGGCTCATGCATATTCGAAACTGTATAACATTCCATCAACCGGACTTCGTTTCTTTACAGTATATGGTCCTGCAGGCAGACCGGATATGGCGTACTTTGGTTTTACAAATAAGTTATTAAAGGATGAAACCATTCAGATTTTCAATTATGGAAATTGCAAGCGTGATTTTACATATGTGGATGATATCGTGGAAGGTGTACTTCGTGTTATGAACAAGGCTCCTGAAAAGATAACAGGCGAGGACGGTTTACCAATCCCACCATATGCGGTTTATAACATCGGAAACAATCAGCCGGAGAATTTGTTGGATTTTGTAGATATTTTACAGCAGGAACTTATCCGTGCGGGTGTATTGCCGGAGGATTATGATTTTGAGGCACACAAGGAACTTGTGCCAATGCAGCCGGGAGATGTACCGGTGACTTATGCAGATACATCGGCATTAGAGCAAGATTTCGGTTTTAAGCCTAGTACCAGTTTACGTGAGGGATTGCGTAAGTTTGCGGAATGGTACAAAGAGTTTTATTGTAACTATTCAGCATAGCTCAAAACACTTGCTGTTTTGAGCGTAAGAACATGATTCAGGTGTGAGCAAACCCATC
>CAYVGA010000197.1:0-2379 GCA_964449855.1 uncultured Lachnobacterium sp. | reverse complement strand
ATGACAATCCAAACCAATGGAAAAATAACAAACCATCCAGAGAACAGATTGAAAAAGATATTTTAGCTGGAAAACATCATGTGTGCGTGGAGGACGGACAGATTGCAGCCGTATTTTATTTTGCACATGAAACAGATCCGACTTATATAAAGATTTATGATGGAAACTGGCTGAATGAGGCAGACTATAGTGTAGTGCATCGCATTGCATCCTCAGGAGTGGTAAAAGGTGCAGGCTCTTTTTGTATGAATTGGGCGGCCTCTCAGTGTGACAATTTAAAAATTGATACGCATAAAGATAACTATGTGATGCAGAATATGCTAAAAAAATGTGGATTCACCCATTGTGGAACAATTTATTTGGAAGATGGAGAACCAAGACTTGGTTTCCAAAAGGTATGTAAACATGATTAAAGTAGAAAAATTATCCTATTCTTTTCCGGAAAAAGATTTATACAAAGACGTTTCTTTTACATTAGAGGACGGACAGCATGCAGTGCTGATTGGAAGTAATGGTACAGGAAAAACGACGCTTGTAGATATTCTTTTAAATGATGAAAAATATCTTTACGATGGAAAAATTATCCGTGAACAGGAAGGCCGCACCGGCTATGTCAGCCAGTATGAAAAAGAAGAAAAAGACAGAGAGATTACGGTTTTTGAATTTTTAAGTGAAGACTTTGTGCGCCTTCAGAAAGAAAATGAAGCGGTCTGTAAAGAGATGGAGACGAACTTCGAGGAGATGGAGGCACTTCTCGAAAAATATCAGATGCTTTTGGATGCGTTTACAGCAATTGATGGAGATAATTACGAAAGCAATATCCGCAAACAATTGAAAACAGCCGGACTTACACATACAGAGCAGTTATCTCTTTCGGCTATCAGTGGCGGCGAGTACAAACTCTTACAGGTAGTAAAGCAGATGCTGTTGATGCCAACTCTTTTGATTATGGATGAACCGGATGTCTTTTTAGATTTCGACAATTTGAATGGCTTGAGAGAGCTTATCAATTCTTATAAAGGAACGATTCTGGCAATTACCCACAATCGTTTTCTGTTAAACCATTGCTTTAACAAGATTCTGCATTTGGAAGATACGGACATTCAGGAATTTGACGGTACATTTGTAGAATATAATTTTTCTCTTTTGGCAAAGAAGATTGAGCTGCAGGAACAGGCAGCAAAGGAGCAGGCGGAAATCGAACGTAATCAGAAAATTGTTGAAAAGCTTCGTGCCAATGCGACAGTTGTTACGAGTGCTTCCAGAGGCAAGGCACTTCATGCCCGTGTTTCTTACCTTGAGCGTTTGGAGGCAAGACGTATCAAGGCACCATTTGTAAATCTTCGTCAGCCAAAGATACAGCTTCCTCTTGTAGAGGCGGATGTGGAGTTGGGATTTGAACATTCTGAGACAGATGAAGCACCAATGGCAGATGCGGTGGAAGTAAAACCACTGATGGATGCAGCAGAACCGCTTCCGGAAGAAAAAAGAACAGTGCTTCAAGTAGAAGATTATGGGATTGCATATGAAGATACGCTTTTAGAGAATGTGCGTTTTGAACTGAAAGAAGGCGATAAAGTAGCTATTGTAGGTCCGAATGGAACAGGAAAGACAACGCTGCTTCGTGATATTTATCGAAATGACAGCGGGCATATTGCGATTGCAGAAGGTGTAGAAGTAGGTTTTTTGTCTCAGATTCATGGTGAAATGTTAAATGAATCGAATACCATTTATGAAGAATTTGAGGAGCTTGGGTTTACACTCCGACGAGAAATCGTAGATTATTTAAAAGATTATTATTTTGATGCAGATATGCTGGATAGTAAAATTGAGGTACTTTCCGGTGGTGAAAAGAATCTGCTGCAGCTAGCAAAGATCGGTGCCGGTGGTGCAGACCTGTTGCTGTTGGATGAACCAACCAGCCACTTGGATACGTATGCACAGATTGCATTGGAAAAAGCAATTGAAAATTATAAGGGGACGGTACTGATGGTATCGCATGACTTTTATACGATTGTTAATTGTGCAGACTATATTCTTTTTGTCGAAGATAAATCCATCCGAAGAATGCGTACCCGTTCTTTCCGAAAAATGATTTATGAGAACCATTTTTCAAAAGACTATTTGGAACTGGAACAGCAGAAAAAGGAAGTGGAAACCCGTATCGAAAAGTTCCTGCAGGCAAAAGATTATGCATCTGCCAAGGGACTTTGTGAAAAATTAGAGGGAATTATAGAGAGGATGTAATGAATAATTACAAAAAATAGCTTGCATTTTGTAATATCTTATGCTATACTTTATCCTTGTCAGGAGCAATTCTGACAAACAAATGGGTGGATTCCCGAGTGGCCAAAGGGGACAGACTGTAAATCTGCTGCA
>CAYVGA010000196.1:0-2418 GCA_964449855.1 uncultured Lachnobacterium sp. | reverse complement strand
TGGATGCACTGGAAATCGCATCCGAAAAGGTTCGGGCTTTTCTTGATGTCATTCTCACAAGAGGGAAAGAAACAAAAAATGTCAATCGGGAACAGGAGCATAAAAGAAAGGAGGCTACCTTTGACAGATAAATGGAGTGGTTTTGCGGATTTACTTGCTAATCTGATTGAAAAATATGCGGCGGTTCTGGAGATAGATAATCTTCCGGAGCCGCCAAATTATTTAGAAGACAAATTTGATTCTGATGAATCATCGGATACTGTTGAAAAAACGGAAATTGCCTGATATAATAGTCGTGAAAATAGTGTCCAAACTCCATGCGAAAAGAGATTTTCACTTGGAGGATACATAGTAAAAGTGCAACGGGCTGTTGCACAATTAGAAATGGGGTGTACAAGTGGATAATAAAAACGAAATGTATCAAAAATCCAATATTATCATTTATACAACAGAAGATGGATTGGCTAAGATAGAAACAACTTTTGACGAAGATACCGTCTGGTTGTCCATTGACCAGATGGCAGAATTGTTCCAAAGGGATAAATCAACGATTTCCAGACATATCAAAAATATTTTTACTGAGGGTGAATTGCAAAGGGATTCAGTTGTTGCAAATTTTGCAACAACTGCTTCAGACGGAAAAACCTATCAGGTAGATTATTATAATCTGGACGTGATTATTTCTGTTGGGTATCGTGTAAAATCCAAGCGTGGTACACAGTTCAGAATCTGGGCAACAAATATTTTGAAAGAATATATGAAAAAAGGTTTTGCCATGGACGATGAACGTCTGAAAAACTTAGGTGGCGGCGGATATTTTCGAGAATTGCTCGAAAGAATCAGAGATATCCGTGCTTCTGAAAAAGTGTTTTACAGGCAGGTTCTTGAAATCTATGCCACCAGTATTGATTATGATCCAAAGGCGGAGATTTCCATTCAGTTTTTCAAAAAGGTTCAGAATAAAATCCATTATGCCATTCATGGACAGACAGCGGCAGAGGTGGTTTATACAAGAGCCGATGCGGAAAAAGAATTTATGGGACTGACTACCTTTGCAGGAAATCAGCCGACACTCAAGGAAGCTGTGATTGCAAAGAATTATCTGGATGAAAAAGAGCTTCGTGCCATGGGACAGCTCGTATCCGGATATCTGGATTTTGCAGAGCGTCAGGCAGAGCGTGAACAGGCTATGACCATGAAGGACTGGGCGGAACATTTAGACCGTATTCTTACCATGAGTGGCGAACAGTTGTTGATTGGTAATGGAAGTGTTTCACATAAGCAGGCGGTGGATAAAGCCACGGAAGAATACAGAAAGTACAAGGCAAGAACACTCAGCGATGTAGAACAGGATTACTTTAATTCAATAAAAATGCTGGAACAAAAAGCTGAGAAAAAGTGATGTACCAAATGTTAAAACCGAAAAGTGCTACAGCTTGTGGCACAAACGAGGTGGACTGAGATGAAGAAAGATAGAGTAAAAGTATATATTTATACAAGAGTATCCACTGCTATGCAGATTGATGGATATTCTCTGGATGCCCAGAAATCCAGAATGAAAGCATTTGCCGAGTTTAATGATTATGAGATTGTCGGAGAATATGAGGATGCCGGAAAATCGGGTAAATCCATTGAGGGACGGTTGGAATTTAACCATATGATGGAAGATATAAAATCCGGCAAGGACGGTGTTTCCTATGTACTGGTGTTTAAACTTTCTCGTTTCGGCAGAAATGCGGCAGATGTGTTGTCTACTCTGCAAGTCATGCAGGATTTTGGAGTGAATCTGATTTGCGTAGAGGATGGTATTGATTCTTCCAAAGATGCCGGAAAGCTGATGATTTCTGTTTTGTCAGCGGTTGCAGAGATTGAGCGTGAAAACATCCGTGTTCAGACCATGGAAGGGAGAATCCAGAAAGCTCGTGAAGGCAAATGGAATGGTGGATTTGCACCCTATGGATATTCTCTTGAAAAGGGGCAGCTTTTTATCAATGAGGAAGAAGCAGAAGCAATCCGTGTGATTTTTGACCAGTACGTGCATACAGACATTGGTGCGAATGGTCTTGCCAAATATCTTGAAAATCATGGAATACATAAAATTCCACGTCAAAACGGAAAGAATCCGTTGTTTGATGCGGCTCTTATTCGTCGAATGATTAAAAATCCGGTTTATTGTGGGAAGATTGCTTATGGCAGAAGAAAAACAGAGAAAGTACATGGTACGAGAAATGATTATAAGCTGGTGGAGCAGGATGATTATCTTTTAGTAGACGGATTGCATGAGGGGATTGTATCGGAAGAACTCTGGCACGAAGCACAGGTGAAGCTGTTGGTACAGGCAAAAAAATACGAACATGTCAATCGTGGGAAAGATACAAAAATCCATCTTTTGTCAGGAATTGTGAAGTGTCCAATCTG
>CAYVGA010000195.1:0-2506 GCA_964449855.1 uncultured Lachnobacterium sp. | reverse complement strand
ATTAGCAGAAGTTGATTTAAACCGTAAAGTATTAGCTGATATGGCAGTTACAGATGCAGCAGGTTTCGCTTCTTTAGTAGAAGTTGCTAAATCTAAATTAGCTTAATTTAACAGGTGAGGACACGAATCGTTTGGTTCGTGTCCTTTTTGCATAAAAAGTTATTCTATAATATTGTGCATGTTTTGTAGTATTTTTGTACTATACAAATATATTTTTTTGAGATAAACTGTTATTAAAATACAGGATAAATAAATTTATTATATAAAAAGGAGCATGAACTATGGCAATTTTGGTTACAGGTGGTGCAGGTTATATCGGAAGTCACACATGTGTGGAATTATTAAATGAAGGCTATGAAGTTGTTGTTTTGGATAATCTTTCCAACTCATCGGAAAAGTCATTAGAGAGAGTGGAACAGTTAACAGGTAAGGGGCTTACATTCTATAAAGGTGATATTTTAGACAGAGATATTTTAAATGAGATTTTTGAAAAGGAAGAAATTGAAAGCTGTATTCATTTTGCGGGCTTGAAAGCGGTAGGAGAATCTGTAGCAAAGCCTTGGGAATACTATAACAATAATGTCAATGGTACTTTGGTATTGGTGGATGTTATGAGACAGCATGGCTGTAAAAATATAATTTTCTCATCATCGGCTACTGTTTATGGTGATCCGGCAGAAATTCCAATTACAGAAAATTGTCCAAAAGGTCAGTGTACCAATCCATATGGCTGGACAAAATCCATGTTAGAGCAGATGCTTATGGATATTCAGAAAGCAGATACTGAATGGAATGTGATTCTGCTTCGTTATTTTAATCCAATTGGAGCACATAAGAGTGGCCGTATCGGTGAAAATCCAAATGGTATTCCAAATAATTTAATGCCTTACGTAACGCAGGTTGCAGTAGGCAAATTAGAACATCTTGGCGTATTCGGAAATGATTATGATACACCGGATGGAACAGGTGTCCGTGACTACATTCATGTAGTTGACCTTGCAAGAGGACATGTAAAAGCATTAAAGAAAATTGACGAAAATGCAGAACTCTGTATTTACAACCTTGGTACAGGACATGGTTACAGTGTATTGGATATCGTAAAGAATTTTGAAGCAGCAAATGGTATCAAGATTCCTTATATTATAAAAAATAGAAGACCTGGGGATATTGCGACATGTTACTGTGATCCGAAAAAAGCAAAAGAAGAACTTGGCTGGGTAGCAGAATACGGAATCAAAGAAATGTGTGAGGATGCCTGGAGATGGCAGAGCAATAATCCGAACGGATACGATGAATAAGATATGTAAAATTTTGAGGGTGAATCTTTGTGAAAACTGTCGAAAGATAAATTGTTGACCGAATATCCGAAGAATGATAAAATTATATTGGAGACAATGTAATTATTTAGGTATTGAATAATTACGAAACAATTTAATTTTTAGGGGAAAAGGGGAGGTTTTTGCAATGGTTTCATCATTATTATATCCACGCGTGACAAGCACAAGAAGAGTGATTTCTTTAGACGGAATGTGGAATTTTCAGTTCGATCCAGCGAGTGAAGGTGTAGCTGCAAATTGGGCAAATGGTCTTCCGGCACCGGTTTCTATGCCGGTACCATCCAGTTTCTGTGATATCTTTACAGACAAAGACAGCCGTGAATACACAGGTGATTTCTGGTATGAAACAGATGTATTTGTTCCGGGTGAATGGGAAGGCAAAGACATCGTAATTCGTTTTGGTTCTGCTACACACAAAGCGCGTGTATTTGTAAATGGTACAGAATTAGACAGCCATGTAGGCGGTTTCTTACCGTTTAATGTTTGTATCAACGATGTAGTAAAATACAACGAATATAACAAACTTGCTGTTTTGGTAAATAACGAACTTAGCGAAACTATGATTCCATGTGGTCTTACAGCTACACTTAAGAATGGCAAGAAAGTTTCAAAACCATATTTCGATTTCTATAACTATGCAGGTATTCATCGTCCGGTAAAATTACTTTGCTTACCAAAAGAAAAAATAACTGATTTTACAGTAAATCATCGTTTGGTTGGTGCTGATGCAGAAGTTGATTATACAGTAGAAACAACAGGCGACAATACAACTGTTGTAGAAGTATACGATGCAGAAGGCAATAAAGTAGCAGAAGCTACAGGCAAAGAAGGCACAATTGTTGTAAAAGATGCAAAGCTTTGGAATGTACATGCAGCATATCTTTACAAATTTGTAGTAAAAATCGTGGATGGCGATACTGTTCTCGATGAATACTATGATATGATTGGTATCCGTACATTTGAAGTAAAAGGCGGACATTTCTTATTAAATGGCAAACCTGTTTACTTAAAAGGTTTCGGAAAACACGAAGATGCAGATATCCGTGGCCGTGGCTTAGACTTAGTTACTGTAAAACGTGATTTCGAATGTATGAAATGGATTGGTTCGAACTGTTTCCGTACCAGCCACTATCCATATGCAGAAGAAGTTTACTACATGGCAGACGAAG
>CAYVGA010000194.1:0-2547 GCA_964449855.1 uncultured Lachnobacterium sp. | reverse complement strand
AAAATTAAATAGTTGTAAATTTTGGCAGGGTGTAAATTTACACCCTGTCTTTTTTACAAGAATATAAAGTTACTGTTCATTCAGCAGCAAAACACTTGCTGTTTTGTTGCGTGAGAACATGATTCAGGTGTGAGCAGGCTCTTTTTGCGTAGCAAAATTTTAAATGAGCCTGCGAATCGTTAATGTTTACGAGGTATGAGTAAACATTAACAATGTAGATGCAGGAGAACAACATGATTTCGAAACAGAAGATGGTAAATACATTAAACGAAATAAAAGAGATAACAAATTTGGAATTAGTGCTTTTTTCAGAAGATGGAAAAAAACTAATCAGTACATGTTCTGAACTAGAGGAAGAGGCTTTATTGGATAAATCCAGATCATTTCCACTTTCCATTGAAAGTAATGAAGACTATCTGCTGGTTATTTATGGAGAGCAGGCAGAGAATGAAATGGTTGGCAGACTGGTAGCATGTCAGGTTCGTAATTTGATTATTAGTAAAACAGAAGAATTTGACCGAAATAATTTTATCCAAAATGTACTTTTAGGAAATCTGCTTGCGATTGAAATGCATAGCAAGGCAAAGAAACTGCATATTGAGGCAAAGCCAAGGGTAACATTTGTGATAGATACCGGCAGCAAGGGTACAGATGTTGTTGTAGAGTTAGTAAAGAATCTGTCCGATTTAAAGGCCGGTGATTTTGTTACAACAATAGATGAACACTGCGTTGTTCTGATTAAGGATGTGGCAAGTATTCATACGCAGGAATTAGAAGAAGTATTAGAGACGATTGCCATTCGTCTGGTAGACAATTTGCATATGGAAGCGATGATTAAGGTTCGCATCGGATATGGCAATGTGGTAGAACAGATTCCGGATATTGCACAGTCGTATCAGGAAGCGAAACTGGCACTACAGGTCGGAAAGATTTTTTATGCGGAACGTGAAACCATTTCCTACAGCAGGCTGGGAATTGGACGGTTGATTTATCAGCTTCCAATGAGCCTATGCAACATGTTTATCAAAGAAGTATTCGGAGATACGATTCCGGATATTTTAGAAGACGAAGAATCGATGTCTACGATTAACAAATTCTTTGAAAATAACTTAAACATTTCTGAAACAGCAAGACAATTATATGTACATAGAAATACATTGGTTTATCGATTAGAGCGTATCGAAAAGATTATCGGACTCGATATCCGCAAATTTGACGATGCAATGATGTTCCGCATCGCAGTTATGGTGCTTGCACATATTAAAGATGTAAAGTAACTAAAAGAATAAAAATAATGTAACTATTAAGGAGAGAGTATGACAAAAAAGACAGCATACGATGAAAGCAGTATTTCCATATTGGAGGGACTTGAGGCCGTTCGAAAACGTCCGGGGATGTATATCGGCAGTGTTTCCAGAAAGGGGTTGAATCACTTAATTTATGAAATCGTGGACAACTCCGTAGATGAACATCTGGCAGGTGCATGTAATACGATCTGGGTGACATTGGAAAAAGATGGTTCCTGTACCGTGGAAGATGATGGGCGCGGGATTCCGATTGGTATGCATGCAAAAGGGGTATCAGCGGCACGTATTGTATTTACAACCCTGCATGCAGGTGGTAAATTTGATGATTCCGTATACAAGACCAGTGGTGGACTTCATGGTGTAGGTTCCTCTGTTGTAAATGCGCTTTCTACATATATGGATGTAGAAATCAGCCGTGAGGGTTATGTGCACCACGACCGTTACGAAAGAGGAAATCCGACTGTCCAATTAGAAGATGGACTTCTCCCAAAGATAGCAAGAACGAAAAAAACAGGTACAAAGATTAACTTTTTACCGGACCCGGAAATTTTTGAAAAAACATATTTTAAAGAAGAGGATGTTAAGAGCCGTATGCACGAAACGGCATACTTAAATCCGAATCTGACGATTATTTATGAAGACAGACGCAAGGATGAAATTGAACATATTGAATATCACGAACCGGATGGAATTATTGGATTTGTGAAAGATTTGAATAAAAATATTGAAACCTTGCATGAGGTTATCTATTTTAAAGGTGAAAATGATGGCATTACGGTAGAAGCTGCCATCCAGTATACCAACGAATTTCACGAAAATATTCTTGGATTCTGTAACAATATTTATAATGCAGAGGGTGGTACGCATATTACAGGTTATAAAACAGCCATGACCACTATTATCAATGCATATGCGCGTGAACTTGGAATTTTAAAGGAAAAGGATGTAAACTTTACCGGTGCAGATGTGCGTAATGGTATGACGGCCGTTGTTTCAATTAAGCACCCGGATCCACGTTTTGAAGGACAGACCAAGACGAAATTAGACAATCCCGACGCATCCCGCGTTACTTCGAAAGTGACTGCAGACGAGATGCAGTTGTTTTTTGATAAAAATTTAGAAACATTAAAAGCAGTAATTTCCTGCGCGGAAAAAGCGGCGAAAATCCGTAAGACCGAAGAGAAAGCAAAGACAAATATGCTTACAAAGCAGAAGTTTTCGTTTGATTCCAATGGAAAGC
>CAYVGA010000193.1:0-2605 GCA_964449855.1 uncultured Lachnobacterium sp. | reverse complement strand
TCTATTTTTGCAAGAATTGCACCTGCTTTTGCATGTAAAAGTGCTTTATTTTCTAATTCCGATGGTGTCACTTTTACCTGATAGGTTTCACACAACAAAAGCCGTTCTTCATGTGTCATGCATTTTGCACAATCGTGTAATAAACCTGCCAGCATAGCCTTTTGTATATCATATCCATGTGCCATTGCCATACAGCCTGCTGTATACATGACCCCGAGAGTATGCTCATATCTAGGTGCATCCAGTGCAATTTTTAGTTTTTCTTGAATCGGGTCAAACATATTATCCTTACTCCCCAAATAATTATTCAGTATCTGAAAAATTACAATATAAAATACATGGTTATATAGACCATGATTTGAAATTCACAAACAACTAGCCGACATATAAATTATGCTTACGGATATATTCGTATACCGTTGGAAGCACATCTGTCTGATCTAAATGCTGCCGTAATTCTGTCGAAGATACATCCACTTTTGGACAATGTACAATTTGGATATCGGCCGGAAAAATATCATTAATTCTTCGAATTTTTTCTACCATATCTTCTTCCGAAAACTCATCACGATTAATCACAAGAATTTTGCAAACAGATGCAATGACTTCCGGTTTTCTCCATTTTTCAAAATAATCTAAAGAATCCGCACCCATAATAAAATAAAATACATGTTCCGGGTACATTGCCTGCAGTTTGGTTACAGTAATATAGGTATAACTATATTCTTCGGACTTGATTTCGATATCGCAGGTTTTCAAAAATGGATATTCCACTGCTACAAGCTGACACATTGCAAGACGATGTTTGGTATCTGCCATCTTATCACTATCCTTATGCGGAGCATTTCCATTTGGAATCAGCCATACTTCATCCAAATCATACTGTTCATATGATTTTACTGCCATATTCAAATGTCCATTGTGTATAGGGTCAAAAGAACCACCTAAAATCCCAATTCTCATGATTTGTCTACCTCATTATAAAACGATAGTACTATTCAAATTAATCCGGAAGATTATATTTTGAATTTTTCTTTGCCTGACGGAAGAAAATCATTTTCTTTCCGATTACTTTAATAACCTGACTGCGTGTTCTTTCACCAATCATTTCCGCAATTTCACGTGGGTCATCTGCACAGTTTTTGAGCACAGATACTTTGATTAATTCTCTTTTTTCTAATGCTTCATCTAAAGCAGTGATAATTTCCGGAGTAAGGGAAGCTTTTCCGATTTGAAAAATGGAATCCATTGTGCTTGCCTGACTCATTAAATATGCTCTTTGTTTACTTGTCATAACAGGTACTCCTCTCTTTTATCAAATTTTATTTGTAGTAATCAAATTCGTTTCCATACATACGTACGGTATCGCCCTCTTCAATACCTTTTTCTTCTAATGCTTCCAAAATGCCCTGTTCTTTTAAGAATCTCTGGAAGAACAAAAAGCCTTTTTCAGATTCTAAATTGGTATATCCAAGCATTTTATCAATCTTTGGACCTTCCACTACAAATGCTCCATCTTCCGGGTCAATTTCAATGGTATATGGTTCGTCAATAATTTCAAGAATGGATGGGTCAAATTCAGATTCAAATACCGTAATTTCTTTTGGACAGCTTGCAAGTAACTCTTTTACGTGATACAAAAGTTCTTTTAAGCCTTTACCGCTTACTGCGGAAATAGGAAATACTTTAATGCCTTCTTTTTCTTCAAATTCTGCTTTTAAAGCAGAGATGATTTCATTTTCATCACCATAAATTGCATCAATTTTGTTGGCTGCAATTACCTGTGGTTTTTTCAAAAGATCCGGATTGTATGCTTCTAATTCTTTGTTGATTGCTTTGATATCTGCAATAGGATCGCGTCCTTCGACACCTGCAGCATCCACAATATGAATCATTACCTTGGTACGTTCGATATGACGCAAAAATTCATGTCCTAAACCGATACCTTCAGAAGCACCTTCAATCAATCCCGGAATGTCTGCAATTACAAAGCCGAAACCTTCGTCCATATCTACTACACCAAGATTTGGCTGTAATGTAGTAAAGTGATAATTTGCAATTTTGGGCTGTGCATTGGTTACGCGGGATAATAATGTGGATTTTCCGACATTTGGGAATCCGACAAGACCAACGTCTGCGATTACTTTTAACTCTAATTTTACTTCAATTTCTACAGCTTCCTGACCTGGTTTGGCGTATTTTGGAGCCTGCATGGTAGGAGTAGCAAAATGCTGATTGCCTAAACCGCCTCTGCCGCCTTTTAATACAACGACTCTCTTATTATCACCAGACATGTCCGCAATTACTCGGTCAGTTTCTGCATCTTTAATCACTGTACCATGTGGTACTTTCAAAATTAAATCTGCACCATTTTTGCCATGACAGTTCTTTTTGCCGCCTTCTTGTCCTGCTTCAGCAGCAAATTTTCTTCTGTGACGATAGTCGGTCAGCGTATTTAATCCTTCGTCTACTTCGAAAATGACATCTCCGCCTTTACCGCCATCTCCGCCATCCGGACCACCATCCGGTACATATTTTTCACGGCGAAAAGATACATGTCCATCTCCGCCTTTTCCTGATTTTATAATAATTCTTGCACGATCTG
>CAYVGA010000192.1:0-2621 GCA_964449855.1 uncultured Lachnobacterium sp. | reverse complement strand
TGCAGCTATTCGTGAATGCATTAAAGAAATGTATGACGAAGCTACAGCAGAAGCAATTCGTATTCAGTACGGCGGTTCTGTAAACGGTGCTAATGCAGCAGAACTTTTTGGAAAACCAGACATTGACGGTGGTCTTGTTGGTGGAGCTTCTTTAAAAGCTGATTTTGGTAAAATCGTAAATTACTAATTTTTACCAAAATTAATAATCGAGAACTACTAATTCCAATAAAGAAATGTATGGAGAGGGGGAAGTTGTATAGCTTCCCTCTCTCTATGTTTATAGATAGGTTTAAAAAGTAATAAATTTTTAGTTTTTTTTCGAAAAAAGAAAAGGTAACAATTGCATGTTTTTTATGTGTGTAATATAATAAACATAGTATTTGAAAATAGAGTAACTATTCAGATACTGAATAATTATGAAATAGAATGTATTGAACTAGAAATAAGAAAAGAGGAAATGAAAATGAGTAAAAAACCAGTTGTATTAATGGTACTTGATGGTTATGGATTAAACGAAAATCCAGAAGGAAATGCCATTGCGATGGCAAATACTCCGGTAATGGACAAGCTTATGGCAGAATGTCCATTTGTAAAAGGAAATGCTTCAGGACTTGCAGTAGGTCTTCCGGATGGACAGATGGGAAATTCCGAAGTAGGTCATATGAATATCGGTGCCGGTCGTATTATCTATCAGGATCTTACCAGAATTACAAAAGAAATCAATGATGGTACATTCTTTGATAACAAAGGCCTTATGGCAGCTATGGAAAATTGCAAGAAAAACAACTCAGACCTCCACCTTTGGGGACTTCTCTCAGACGGTGGTGTACACAGCCATATCACACATATTTATGGTATCCTTGAAATGGCTAAGAGAAATGGTCTTACAAACGTATATGTTCACGGCTTCCTTGATGGACGTGACACACCTCCAGCATCTGCAAAAGGTTTCGTAGAACAGCTCGAAGCGAAGATGGCAGAAATCGGTGTGGGTAAAATTGCATCCCTTTCCGGACGTTATTATGCAATGGACCGTGATAACAACTGGGATCGTGTAGAAAAAGCTTACAATGCATTAGTTGCTGGTGAAGGCGTACAGGAAACCAGCGCAGTAGAAGCTATGCAGAAATCTTATGATAATGGTGTAACAGACGAATTCGTTCTTCCAACTGTTATTACAGAAAATGGTGCTCCACGCGCGATTGTAAAAGCAAACGACTCTGTTATTTTCTACAACTTCCGTCCGGACCGCGCACGTGAAATGACAAGAGCATTCTGTGATGATAACTTTACAGGATTCGAAAGAAAAACAGGATTCCTTCCACTCACATATGTATGTTTCAAAGATTACGATGAAACAATTCCAAACAAAGTGATTGCATTTGAAAAGGAATCTATCACAAATACATTTGGTGAATACCTTGCAAAATGCGGCAAGAAACAGTTACGTCTTGCAGAAACAGAAAAATATGCACATGTAACATTCTTCTTTAACGGCGGTATTGAAGAACCAAACGCAGACGAAGCCCGTTTACTTGTTAACTCACCAAAAGAAGTTGCAACATACGATTTAAAACCAGAAATGAGTGCTCCGGAAGTAGGTGTAGACCTTGTAGAAGCAATCAAATCTGACAAATATGATGTTATCGTTATCAATTTTGCAAATCCGGACATGGTAGGTCATACAGGTGTGATTCCTGCAGCAGTAGCAGCAGTAGAACGTGTAGACAGCCTTGTAGGTGATGCAGTAGAAGCGGTAAAAGAAGTTGGTGGTGTAATGTTCATTTGTGCAGACCATGGTAACGCAGAAAAGATGGTAGACTACGAAACAGGTAAACCACATACAGCTCATACAACAAATCCGGTTCCATTCATTCTTGTAAATGGCGAAGAAAACTGGAAACTCCGTGAAGGCGGATGTTTGGCAGATATCGCTCCAACATTGCTTGAAATCATGGAATTAGAACAGCCAGCAGAAATGACAGGAAAATCACTTCTTGTAAAATAAGATAAAAGCCGGAAATTTTATTGCGTAACAGATGTAATGTCTGTTACGCTTTTTTCTTTCATGAGAAGTGATTTTCCTATAACAAAGGAAAGACATAAAAAATGTAAAATGTGGGACAATAATAGAAAGAAAATCTTGAAAAATCAAAAATCCTATGTTATACTATCATAAGTTGTAAAGTTATGGCATAGGAGGTGTAAACCGTGACAGTATTAAAAACGATTTTAACAATTGTATTTATCATAATCAGTCTTGTTATTACAGTAGTAATCTTAATGCAGGAAGGCAAGCAGGCAGGTCTTGGCGCAATTGCCGGTGCAGCAGATACTTATTGGGGAAAAAATAAAGGGCGTTCTATGGAAGGAATGTTGGTAAAAATCACAAAGTATAGTGTAGTTGCTTTCCTTGTATTAGCAGTAGTTCTTAACGCAGGTATTTGGTAAAATTTTCGGGACTGTCATTTGACGGTCCCGTTTTTCTTATTTATCCGGGAAAGAACTTGCTAAGTGAAATATAATAGACAGTGAAATGACAGTCTCGAAATGAAAGAGAATGTGGAGGTTTTAAACAGTTAAATAAAACTTATAAAACTCTATAAAATATGGTTGGGTTT
>CAYVGA010000191.1:0-2648 GCA_964449855.1 uncultured Lachnobacterium sp. | reverse complement strand
CAATAAAATACGATACTTTTGTATTTTCACCAAAAGTCTGCAAACCATTGAAAACACTGCATTTCCAGGCATTTCTGGATTACAGAAATTTATACTCATGTTGCCATGGCAAAACAGAGGTATACTCATCTAAAAGCAAAATAGGTTTCTCCGTATACACTGCTCTAGCGATTGAGATTCGTTGCTTTTCCCCCCTCAGATAAATTACCATTGTATGTCACAACTGTTTTATCTTTCTGCGGTAGTTTTTCTGTAATCTTATCCACAAAACACTCCTTTGATACTTTTCTGTACCATTCCGGAGATTTATTTTTTTCTAAGCAGACATTGTTATAAATGGTATCATGAAACAAAAAATTATCTTGCGAAACGTAGGCAATCATGGACTGTATTTCTTCCCTTGCCAATTACATATAGTCCTGATTTCCTATGGTTACTATCCCTTCGTTTGGCTGTATATTTTTTAACAGCAGATTAAGCAAAGTTGTTTTGCCGTTGCCGCTTTTCCCAACAATGGCATATTTTTTCCCGCTTCGAAACAAACAGAGAAATTCTTCAATATAGCTTTCTCTCCATACGAAAAGCAAACATTTTTCAGTTCAATAATTTTTCTAATTTTTTCATCTCTTTTCCTCCTCTAGTAATCCTTTAATATTTTCATTATTTTTTTCATTATTTGCGTTCCAAATCTTTTTTTGATTGCCAATCCTACTCCCAGAATAACTAATATTTTTCCTAAATAAACACCTCCCAAAAGAGGCCATTCTTCAAGGTACAACTTGTAATCTGCATACGAACTATTAATGAATTCAAATACATATCCCTGATACAAGGATGCAAATAATGGCATTAATAACAGAATGCCAACTCCTAAAATTACTAAGATAATTTCTCCCCAATAGCTAAATCCTTTCTTTTTATCTAAGTCCTTATTCTCAGACACTGGCACATCACTTTCTTTACCTGCTATTAAATAATCCAATGAAACTTGAAAAATCTCCCCCAACTTTATTAAATAGTCTATATCTGGAACAGACTTGTTAGATTCCCATTTGGATACTGTTTGCCTTGTAACCTGAAGTAATTCTGCCAGTTGCTCTTGTGACATTCCCATCGCTTTTCGTAAAGTTCCAATTCTTCCTCCCATTGGCATTCTTTCTCCCTTCTAGTTTATCTTTTTCATCCTTATTTTAACAAATAATCCGTCATTATTCCACCGCCACTCGGTTGCATTTTGTCACTCAAACGTTGCATTTGTTATCTCAACGCCAATCAGCAAGTGATTGGCGTTGCTCTGAAAAGTAACTTGCATTTTACCTTGACATAAAAAAGCCATTGAAAAAGTGTACTTTTCGGGTAATCAAACTTCTTGAGAGTCTACTTTCGTGAGGGGCGTTCGTGAGGGTTTGATTAAATTCACAACTTTAGTGATAAATCAATACCACAAATATCTGATGAAAGAAGAATTCTTAAAAAGCAGATACATACATTGTGATGAAACCCGGATTCAGGTAATTGATGAACCGGACCATAAGGGAAGCACCCAGAACTGGATGTGGGTATATCTTACAGATGAGTTCAGCGAATCCCCATGGATACTGGAGGAACTGATAAAAAACAAAACAGCTGACGAAAAATATGAAGAACGCCAGAAACAGTCAAAACCGGTTTTGGATGCACTGTTTGAATGGCTGCATACAATTTATTGGTGATGCCATTTTATATACACTGAATCAGGAACAATACCTGAGGCGTTATCTGGAAGACGTCCATCTGAATATTGATAACAACAGTGCGGAACGGGCTGTGAAAAATTTTGCAGTCGGTCGCCGGAACTGGCTGTTTGCAAAGAGTATCCGTGGATCAGGTGCGACAGCTGGGGCCATTCCAAAACAGGAGGATATGAAAAAGCTGCTTCCATGGTCAGAAGAGATTCCAGACGAATGTAAGACAAAACTAAAGAAATAATTTGAGCCGCCTAATAAGGCGGCTCTTTCTAAAAATCAAGGTACGGATGATTACCTACTTACTTTTTTTATTCTGATTATTAGTTTTTCTTTTAAAATCCAATCTTCCTCAACTCATCCATCATGGCACTTCTACGCTTATATTCTCTTCGCCACTTATCTGCAATTTCTTGTGCAACGATATCCCCTCCTGTGCATTGGGAAATCTTTTTTAGATATACCATCAATCCTTTGTATTTATTACGGTCATTTGCCTGATCTGCTGTTTTTTCCAAATACTCTGCATATATTTTTATCACTCTATCTAGTGTCTTTTGCGAAGTATTCTTTCGTGTTTATCTAACAAATTAACCTTACTGGAACTCTTTTCAATTACTTCTGCTTTCTGCTTATTGAATCGTTCAAAAAAATCTAGCGTAGGAATGTTGCATTCAACTTCACCATCAGATATTACAACATCCGAATCAATACCATATTTTAATTCCTCGTAATCTATTGATGTCTTTCATATTAGCCATTTATGACATTTTTTCATTTTGGGCTAATAGCTACTTATGCAACGCACAAGAGCATTACCGCAAATCTTTTAACAGGAACAGAATCATATATATCGGTTTCAATTTCAGTGTACCAATTTTTCCGACATCCTTTTGAGACAAAAGGAAACGGTCTCCTACCTGC
>CAYVGA010000190.1:0-2777 GCA_964449855.1 uncultured Lachnobacterium sp. | reverse complement strand
ATATGTAAATTTTATACTTTTTCACAAGATATGTCAAGTAATATCACTCTAATATATCAAATTGTTACAATTTAGATGTCAGATAACTGACATCCAAATTGCAATACGACATCGATATTAAAAGTAACCTACGGCTAGATGGGGGTCGCTTTGGCTGACTTTACATATATTATTCTGCATCTCTTTTAAGATATCACTGCTGCGGAATCCTCGCCGCAGCAAATAATTGTATACTCGTCGAAATTCCCCTTCATCTGCTTCTTCTCTAGAAAAATGCTTTTTTTCTAACAGAGCACGGATATGTACCAATTCATCTGCATCATACTCCGATTCTACTGCATCTGCGATAATATCTCTTGAAACGCCTTTCTGCATCAATTTCTGCTTAATCTGCTGACGGCTGAGCTTCTCTTTCTTATATCGGGTAAAATTTTCTGCATACCTTCTGTCATCTAAATAATGAAAACTCTTTACATATTCGATAGCATCATCCACACAGCTTTCGGGATATTCTGATAATTGCAATTTCTCCCGAAGCTGTTGTTCTGTTCTGTCCATTTGTTCCAAAAGATGCAATGCTCTCTTCTTTGCTCGTTTTCCTACTATTTCTCTCCGTAGTTTTTCGTAAAATTGCACAGAAATATATATGCCCTCTTCTAAGCTATAGCCACGAGTTTCAGAATAATACAGAATCAGACTTTCCACACCCTCAAAATGAATCCGACGTTTTCCGTTTCCTATTTTTTCAATTTGTGTTATCTGTACCTGAAGCTCCTGCATATTACATGCGTTTGATTGAATCATCTGCTATTTATTCCTCATCTTCCACTGTCGCAGGGTCTGCTTCTGCAACATCCTCCGGATGTGAAAAATAGTGTTCACGTACTTTTGTTTCAATCATATCACAGAACACCGGATTTTCTCTCAGATAGGTCTTTGCATTTTCACGCCCCTGGCCAATTTTGGTTCCTTCGTATGCGTACCACGCACCGGATTTATTGATAATACCAACATTTGCTGCCAAATCAAGGATATCCCCTTCTTTTGAGATTCCCTGTCCAAACATAATGTCAAATTCTGCTTCTTTAAATGGTGGTGCTACTTTATTCTTTACAATTTTAACTCTGGTATGATTACCAATCACTTCCCCCGCCTGTTTCAACGCTTCTACTCTACGTACATCCAAACGAACAGAAGAATAGAATTTGAGTGCACGACCACCGGTGGTAGTTTCCGGATTACCAAACATAATACCTACTTTTTCACGTAACTGGTTAATAAAAATAACTATACAATTTGACTTGCTGATAACACCGGTCAGTTTACGAAGTGCCTGACTCATCAAGCGTGCCTGAAGACCTACATGCGAATCGCCCATGTCACCATCAATTTCTGCCTTTGGAACCAAAGCTGCCACAGAGTCTACAATTACGATATCCACAGCACCGGAACGAACCATAGTTTCTGTGATCTCCAATGCCTGTTCTCCACAATCCGGCTGTGAAATATATAAATTATCAATATCTACGCCAATATTTTTCGCATATGCGGGATCTAATGCATGTTCTGCATCAATAAAGCCCGCAATACCGCCAGCTTTCTGCACTTCTGCTACACAGTGAAGTGCTACGGTAGTCTTACCCGAAGATTCAGGTCCATAAATTTCAATGATACGTCCCTTTGGAAGTCCACCCAATCCCAATGCAATATCCAAACTTAAAGAGCCTGTAGGAATGGTCTCCACATTCATATTTGCAGCATTTTCACCTAATTTCATAATAGAACCTTTTCCATAACTCTTCTCAATCTGTGCAATCGCTGCATCCAAAGCTTTCAATTTATCTTCTTTTCTATCTTCTCTTGCCATAATACGATCTCCTTTAATTACTAACATATGATTACAATCAAAACAGCCAACATTGTAATTTTTTCTAAATAGCCAAAAACTTCTTTTCACTTTTCATAGATATTCGCAAATTCTTAAACACTTGTTCGCGAACATCTGTTTGCTTTCTTGTTCTAATAATAGTATAAATGTACCTCCTTGTCAATAACTAAATTAAAACATTTCAAGTGGGTAATAATTCGGACACTTTTCGAACATTGCAAATCATTTTTGATTTACATTAAAAATTTAAACTATACAAAATAAAAGAAAAAAGACAGCCACTTTTTTAAGTGACTGTCCTAATTATACTAATTCTTACCAAATTCTGTCAATACCAAGCCTTTATTTCTGTCTAATGTCATGCCTACACTCCATGCATTGATAAACAGAAGCAATGGATTGCCTTTCATATCAATAACTTTCTTCATATCTGAAGTACCAATCAAACTGTCCACATTGACTTCATCCTTATTTTCAATCCAGCGAATATGTTCATAAGGAAGATTTTCCAAACGGATTTCCACGTTATATTCGCTTTCCAAACGGAATTTTAATACATCAAACTGAAGTACACCTACTACACCTACGATGATTTCTTCCATTCCGCCCTTGTATTCCTGGAAAATCTGAATTGCACCTTCCTGTGCAATCTGCGTCACACCTTTTACGAACTGCTTACGCTTCATGGAATCAATGAGACGTACACGTGCAAAATGTTCCGGTGCGAACGTAGGAATACCCTCAAACTGGAATTTTTCTTTTGCAGTGGTGAGTGTATCACCAATGGAGAAAATGCCCGGATCAAAAATACCAATAATATCACCGGCATATGCTTCTTCTACCATCTTACGCTCATCTGCCATCATCTGCTGTGGCTGAGAAAGCTTAA
>CAYVGA010000189.1:0-2799 GCA_964449855.1 uncultured Lachnobacterium sp. | reverse complement strand
ACACGCTCCACATTTTATAAACATTTTCATGATAAATACGAAATTGCCGAAAAAATGCAGGATGATTTTTTTGCAACACAAATGGAACTACGCATTTCTGTCCATAACAATCCTGCCATGTTTACATCTACTCTGATAAAGCAGATTAAACAAAACTATGAACTCATGCAGGCACTTTTGAAAATCCATACGGAACGTGTTGATATTCGAGAAGCCTTGGGAAAACAATCTGTAGAATACTATCTGCATACTTCTACCAGCCCTACAAAAGAAATTGAAGCAGAAATTTTTTCCAACGCAATTACCGCCTATCAGCTTTCCTGTCCGAAAACAGATTCCTTTTCTTTTGAACAGATGCACCGCATGTTTATCTTGGTCTTCCTCAAATTGCTAGGACTCTCCGAAGATGAAGAACTCTATAAATTATTACTTAAAAAAGCCACTTCCATGCCAATACAGTTATTGGATAAATAAATGGGTCACCGCACAAACGATGACCCATTTCTAAAAGGCTTCAAACATTCTGTTTCCTCTTCGCATATAATCTTATTTTTTATTTCCGACTGACTCCGGCCAAATCTTTCACTACTTCTCCCGCCAGAATCAATCCGGCTACCGATGGTACAAATGCAATAGAACCAGGTGTTGCTCTGCGGCTTCGTTTTTCATCACTTACAAATCCCGCATCTGCAATCGGCTCTAATGGAATCTCCTTAGAATAAACCACTTTTAGATGTTTTATTCCACGGGCCTTTAATTCCTTACGCATCACTTTCGCCAACGGACAGACAGAAGTCTTATAAATATCCGCCACTTCAAATGCCGTCGGATCCAGCTTATTTCCAGCCCCCATACTACTAATGATAGGAACGCCTGCCGCTTGACAAGCTTCTACCAATGCCAATTTTGCAGTAACCGTATCTACCGCATCAATAACATAATCATATTTTGTGAAATCAAACTGCTCCTTTGTTTCCGGTAAAAAGAAGCAATCATATACATAGACCTTTACTTCCGGATTAATATCAAGTAAATGTTCTTTCATAACTTCCACTTTTTTTCGGCCAATACTTTTTGTCGTAGCAATTAATTGTCTGTTAATATTACTCTCTGCCACTTCATCACTATCTATGATTGTAATTTCTCCAACACCACTCCGTACCAAGGCATCTGCTGCATGTCCACCAACACCACCGATTCCAAATACAGCCACATGTGCATTTTCCAATCGATGCATTGCCTCTGCACCTAACAAACGTTTTGTTCTGTCAAACTT
The DNA here is from genome assembly GCA_964449855.1 of uncultured Lachnobacterium sp. Lineage (GTDB taxonomy): Bacteria > Bacillota > Clostridia > Lachnospirales > Lachnospiraceae > Roseburia. The sequence continues at coordinate 1,523 of CAYVGA010000189.1, read as the reverse complement.
ATTTCCCATACTACTTCATCCTTATTTAAAATTTCTTTTTCTATTCAAAACAATTCATGCAGGCGATTTTCCACGCCTGCATGTCTTATGTCTTGTTCTGCATATTAATTTTATAATGCTTCCTCTATCACACCTTCACGGTAAGCTTTCAGAAGAGCTTCTAAATCCTTAATGTCTTCTTTCATATTCTTTCCAATATCTGTATCAGCAACTCGCTTACGTTTGCTTACACGCTGAACCAAGGTCTTGTGTGATACAACATCATTACCATCTTCAATCGCTTTCTGAACAGATTCAAATGGCTCATGCTCAGCAAGACTAAGTCCATAAGAATTATAGATTAATGTATAACCTGCAATACCGGTCTTCTCCTGATATGCCTTTGAAAAACCACCATCAATGATAAGTACCTTGCCGTTACAATGAATTGGAGACTGTCCCTCTTTTACCAATACCGGAATATGACCATTAATAATATGAGATTCATTTCCGCCAAGTCCGAACTCTTTCAAAATCTTATCTGCCATTTCTTCTTTTTCAATCAATTTATAATATGGATTTTTTGGCTCTTTATACGTGCTCTTATCCGCTACAAACTGGCGTTCAAAAGTTGTCATTCGTTCTTTTCCATAAACCGGCGAATTCTTATTCAGCCACAAATACCAAAGAATATCCAAACCTTTCTGCTTTTCCTCAGGATCTACTGCATAATATCCCTTACGCGCATATTCTTCCAGCACATCGTAAAGTTCTTTTCCTGCATATTCTTTTCCAAAAACAGATACCCGTTTAAAACTTCCATCTTCATTCAATGGCACACAGCCGTGGAACAGTAAGTTTCCATTGTATACAGTGTACATGTTTCCTTTGGTATATAAAAACTTCACATGTTTCTGCAGTTTTTCACTATTACGGAACGCAAAAATCAGTCGGTCAATAACAACCTGCTCTTCCGGACTCAGTGCATATGGGTCACTCCAATCCACCGTTGGGAAACTCGTATCCAGTAATGGATGTTCCACACCCGCAATTGTAACCGTTCCCTTTTCAATATCGATCTTATCTAACAATAAACGATCATCCATGCGAAAATCCGGATTACGTTTAATAATCTGTCCTTCCAGTTTTAACTGCATGATCGTAACAGCTTTTTGGATTTTTTCATCTACCGCAATATCTCGTACATCATATGCATCTTCTCGGTAATTTACCTTAAAACGTTCACAAGGATCATTTTCATACTGTTCCATCGCAAAACGTACCAACGGAATCAGGTTGATACCATACCCATCTTCAATGGAACTTAAATTACCATAACGCGCCGAAATACGAAGCACTGTACAAATTAATGCCGGATTACCAGCCGCTGCACCCATCCAGGACACATCATGGTTTCCCCACTGGATATCTACGGAATGATGCTTCATCAAATCATCCATAACCAGATGTGGATATGGTCCTCTGTCAAAAATATCACCCACTACATGCAGATGGTCTACGATTAAATGACGAATCAAATCACA
>CAYVGA010000188.1:0-2802 GCA_964449855.1 uncultured Lachnobacterium sp. | reverse complement strand
GAGTAAGTGTTATATAAGCAATACTGACTAACAAATATTTTATATCAAAGATTTTAATGTTAATTAATAATTATAAATAAAATGATAACGTAATATTCTGATTCCATACCAAAGAGCGCATGGATTAAGTGAAGGAAAATACATAACCTTTGGTGCGTTAGAATACAAGGATATGCTGACCTGGGTGAAAAAAGTAAATGAAACAAATTCAGACGATGCAATTATTATCCATGGTTTAAGTATGGGTGGCGGAATCGCTTTAGATTTGGCAGATAAAGAGATGAAAAATGTAAAGGGTATTGTCTCCGATGCACCAAGTGTAAGTGTCCGAGAATTCTTTGAAGAGGTTTCAAAGGAAATTTTGAAAAAGGATTCTGGAAAAGTTGCAGCATATATGGTTGCGCGATTTAAAAAAGAATTTGGGGTAGATGTAAAAGAGTTGGAATGTGTGGATATTGTATCGAAGAGCAAATATCCGATTCTATTATCTGCAGGAAGCATGGAAAATATGGAAGAAATGTTGGATACAATAAAAAATGTGAATCCAAAGCAGACCGATATCATCATTCTGCCGGGATGTAATCATGGAAATGGCATGTATAAACAAACTAAGATGTATCAAAAGGCAATATTAGACTTTATTCATAATATAGTGTAGAGGAAGAACTATGAGCAAAATGAAAATCAACCACTATGTAGTCGGCATGGTACAGACCAACTGCTACATAGTCATAAACAACGAAACAAAAGAATGTTTTATCATCGATCCGGGTGCATCCGGAAAACAGTTAGCAGAAAAGATAAGACAGGACAATTTAGAACCGGTAGCAGTGCTTTTGACACATGGACATTTTGACCATGCAGGTGCAGCAAAAACATTAGCAGAAGAGTTTGACATAAAAATTTATGCACACGAAGCAGAAGAGGATACATTAAAAGATCCGCAGAAGAATGTGAGCTGGATGGTAAACTGCAAAGAAAGCTATGCAGCCGATATATTTTTGAAAGATGAAGAAGTAATCACACTTGCAGGTTTTGAAATCAAAGTGCTTCATACTCCGGGACATACGGAGGGAGGCTGCTGTTATTATATAGCAGATGAAGATGTGGTGTTCACAGGAGACACACTGTTTGCACAATCGGTAGGCAGAACCGATTTTCCGGGTGGAAGTATGTCGCAGATTGTACGTTCCATTCAGGAGAAACTGCTTACTTTAAATGATGCGGGAAATTTGGAAACGGATATCATGGTGTATCCGGGGCACAATGACCCAACGACAATAGAAACAGAGAGGATGGAAAACCCTTACCTATGATCGTAATTAATTTTAATAAACCGGAATTTGAATATGATGTACATTCTATGGTGAAAGCTTTTTATGCAAAGGAAGACGTGGAAATGTACTATACCTGTTCACCAGAAGAGGTTCAGGGAAAAAATGTTGCATGTACGCATAGAGAGCTTGCAAATAAAATGTCATCTGCAGATAAGCAGGAAGTGTCAAAGGACAGAAAAAAGGGAAATGCCTTAGAGGAAAGCACTGGAAAAAATAAAGCAGATACAGAAAATAAAAAGTGTATGACAAGTAAACCGAATGAGGATGAAAAACAAATAGAAGCCGAGCATATTTTCTATGTGGACTATCTGGAAAATAAAATCTCTATCAAGTGGATAATTGACGGAGAAAAACTGCATGCCAGAGATTTCATGGTGGATTTTTCTGATAGAAAAGAAACAAAAAATGCCTTAAAGCAGAACCTGTACGACCTTTTAAAAGAGGGAACAGGAAGAGAACTTCCTTGGGGCACTTTGACCGGAATCCGTCCTACCAAAATTCCAATGAAACTTATGGAAGAGGGCAAAACGGATGATGAAATTTTCCAATACATGAAAGAGACCTATTTTGCCACGGATGAAAAGATTCAGCTTTCCATTGATATTGCAAAGCGTGAAAGGGAATTACTTTCCAAAATTGATTATGAGAATGGTTATAGTCTTTATATTGGAATTCCATTTTGCCCAAGTACCTGTTTGTATTGTTCCTTTACGTCATATCCACTTGGAATGTGGAAGAATAGGGTGGATGAGTATTTGGATGCATTGGAAAAAGAAATCACTTTCACAGCAACGAAGTTTTATCATAAGAAGTTAAATTCGATTTACATTGGCGGCGGTACTCCTACCACATTAAATGCACAACAGTTAGACAGATTGATTCGTAAGATTAAATGTAGTTTCGATTTGCAGCATTGCGTAGAGTTTACAGTAGAGGCTGGTCGACCGGATTCCATTACCAAGGATAAATTGGAAGTGCTGAAAAAGCATGGTATCGTGGATCGTATTTCGATTAATCCACAGACCATGAAACAGGAGACTTTGGATTTAATTGGAAGACACCATACGGTAGAACAGATCAAAGAAAGTTTTGCGATGGCGAGAGAAGTTGGTTTCGATAATATTAATATGGATTTAATCATGGGGCTTCCAGAGGAAGATTTCGAAGATGTACGAAACACGATGGAAGAATTAAAAGCAATGGAGCCGGAAAATATTACGATTCATTCTTTGGCAATTAAGCGTGCGGCACGTTTGAATATGTTTAAAGACAATTACAAGGACATGCAGATGATTAATACACAAGAACACATGGATTTGTGTGCAGAGTATTGTAAAGAGATGGGACTAGAGCCATATTATCTCTATCGTCAAAAGGGCATGGCTGGAAATATGGAAAATGTTGGCTATGCAAAAAAAGGCAAGGCAGGCGTATATAATATCTTGATTATGGAGGAAAAACAGAC
>CAYVGA010000187.1:0-2805 GCA_964449855.1 uncultured Lachnobacterium sp. | reverse complement strand
GTTTTGCACGAAGGAGTGCAAATGCTTTTTCTTTGTTCTGAAGCTGTGATTTTTCTGTCTGGCTGTAAATTACGATGCCAGTTGGGTAGTGGGTTAAACGTACTGCAGAGTCTGTTGTATTTACACACTGGCCACCGTTACCGGACGCTCTCATAACGTCGATACGGATGTCTTTGTCATCAATCTGTACATCTACTTCTTCTGCTTCCGGCATAACCGCTACTGTGATGGTAGATGTATGGATACGACCTGCGGATTCGGTTGCAGGTACACGCTGTACACGGTGTACACCGGATTCATATTTCATCTTAGAATATGCACCCTGACCGGAAATCATAAAGTTTACACTCTTCATACCACCGATACCGATGTCATCTACTTCGAGTGTTTCTACTTTCCAACGCTGGCTTTCTGCGTAGTGGATATACATACGATATACTTCTGCTGCGAAAAGTGCAGATTCGTCACCGCCTGCGCCGGCACGGATTTCCACGATAACGTTTTTGTCATCGTTAGGATCCTTTGGAAGAAGCAGAATCTTGAGTTCTGTTTCAAGTTCTTCCACACGTTTCTTGGAATCGTTTAATTCTTCTTTTGCAAGTTCACGCATTTCTTCATCGGATTCCATTTCTAATATTTCCAATGCATCTTCAATGTTCTGCTTGCTCTGTTTATATTCCTTATATGCTTCTACAATTGGAGCCAAATCGCTCTGTTCTTTCATGAGCTTGCGGAAACGGTTAGAATCGTTTGCTACATCCGGCTCACTTAATGTATTCATAAGTTCTTCATAATGATGAAGTAAGTCTTCTAATTTATCAAACATTTTTTATCTCCTCTATATCAAAACAAGATCTGTTCTACAAAATCCTTATAGATTTTACATGAAGAAATGATTTCATGCAACTATCTTTTCCACTATTTATGCTTAATTATTCAGCAATTAAATAATTACGTTTATGCTTCTATCCCAAAAACGCTAGAGCCCACCAATCACAACCCTATCATTGCCGGCCAAGTCTTTTATCACACGCACACCGGAAAAACCAGCCTCACGCATAAGCGCCGATACAGCTTCTCCCTGGTCATGTCCAATCTCAAATAAAAGTCTGCCATTTGGATTCAGATATTCGGAAGCTTCCGCCACGATTCTACGATAAAAATGCAAGCCGTCTTCTTTTCCATCCAATGCCTGCATTGGCTCATATACAGCCACTTCCGGCATAAGCCCACCAATCACATCCGTAGGAATGTATGGTGGATTTGATACAATAATATCAAACTTGTCCACAACTTCTTCGAATAAATCGCTGCGTTCAAATGTCGCATTCACATTGTTCAGCTTTGCGTTTTCCTTGGCAACCTTAATGGCCTGCTTAGAGATATCATAGCCATAGCCTTCTACATCTACTACATTTTTCAAAATGCTGATTAGGATACAGCCGGAGCCGGTACACATATCCAACACTTTCATGCTCGGACGCGTAATTTTGAGAGCTTCTTCAACCAAGGTTTCGGTATCCTGTCTCGGAATCAGCACAGCCTCATTCACACGAAATGGAATTCCCATGAATTCCTGCTCGCCTGTAATATACTGCAATGGCACATGCTCTGCACGTTTATTCAAAACAGCTTCATATTCTGCCAAAAGCTCCGGACTCATGGCCTCATCCATATGAACATAATAAAAAGTGCGGTCAATCTTACATATGTAAGTCAACAAAAGCCATGCATCTGTTCTCGCATCAGCAATTCCAGCCGTATTCAGTTTTTCTTCGCCCCAAAGCATCGCTTCTCGATATGTCATGCTAAGTTTTCCTCTTGCCATTTTTTCCAATCAAATACTGCTTCTACCGAAGCAATTCCAACTTCAATCATATCTTCGTCTGGTTCTAAGGTAGTAATTCTCTGCATCAAAAGCCCCGGAACACTAATGGCATTTACCAGCCAGTTATCACAACGGCCTGCCAGACGGATAAATTCATACGATACGCCTGCAATTACCGGAATCAGCAGCAATCGTACCACAAGTCTCAAAACACCGGATTCTACCTGAATAAACATAAAGAACAAAATACTGATTAAAATTACCAAAAACAGAAAACTGGTTCCACAACGCTTGTGTTCTTTCGAACTGTTTTTTACATTCTCTACATTTAATTCCAACCCTCTCTCAATGCAGTTGATGCATTTGTGTTCTGCACCATGATACATATAGGTTCGTTTGATATCCGGCATCAAAGCGACAAGACTCACATATCCAATAAAAATCGTAAGCCTTACCACACCTTCTAATAATGTTATCACAAAATGTGACTGAATGAAACTCTGAAAAAACAAAGAAATCAGATATGGCAGCACAAAAAAGATTCCTATTGCCAAAACAACCGCTAAAACGACAGTCCACCCCATCATTGCTTTTTCTTTTTCAATGTCAATTTCCTCTTCCTCATCTTCCAAAAACTCTGCTGAATGAAGAAGACTTGTCATGCCCAGGTACATCGAATCAACAAAATTTAAAACGCCTCTCAAAATAGGAACATTTTTTAACTTTTCATTCTTAATTACACCTTTGTAATCAAACACCTGTACATCAATTTCTTTATCCGGCGTACGGACTGCCACGGCATATTTATCGCCATTACGCATCATAATGCCTTCCATAACAGCCTGTCCGCCAACACCTGAATATTTCATATAAACCTCATAATGCAAAAAAGGTTGAGACATTAAAAATCTCAACCTTCTTAAAAACCTTTTTATTTCATGCCGTATTTCTTATTGAACTGTTCAATACGTCCACGA
>CAYVGA010000186.1:0-2824 GCA_964449855.1 uncultured Lachnobacterium sp. | reverse complement strand
GTCCCTCAGCACCTCAACCGCCCGCGTGCACATCTCCAGTGCATAACGGAGGCTTTCCTCTGTCGCATACTCCGTCAGCACCAGCTCCGAAATAAAGCACGCCAGTTTCGAATACACCTTTGCCTGTGCAATTTTATCCATCTGTGACTTTTCCACATACCTTGCAATCTTATCGTATTCTTTCAACCTCCATTCCGTGAGTTCCCTTTCCGGAACAGCCGCCTTCTTCAGACGGACATATTCCATTATCAGGTTCAGTTCCTGGTCTGCCAGCAGATGTGCTCCATCGAGTGCCGCATCCATGTCCAAAACGGTGCATTCCAGAGCCACGCAGATCTGTTCAAAAAGTTCCTCTTCCGCTACACCTTTCATTTCCATCACCATGAATCTCATGGCTTCTACAAACTGGATGTCTACCTGGTTCGTGTCATACGCTTTTTCATAGGCATCTATTTTTTCTTCTATTCCGGTAATATCCTTCCTGTCAATGCAGCGGATGATTTCCATGCGTTTTTCCCACTGTTCATATTCTCTCGGCAGGAGATACTCTTCGTATTCCTCACCTGATATGCCAAGTCTTGCTGTCAGACGATCACGCACCAGTTTGTCCGGTAGACGCGAACCTGACTCAATTCTGCACATGCCGCTTTTGGTACATACGCCGAGTGCCACCTTTTCCATGCTCACTTTCTGTGATGTTCGAACTGATTTCAAAAATTTGTGATAATTAATCTCGTCTCTGTCGTTTTCCAACATTATTTTATCCCTCCGTTTCATAATCATTTCTGTCAACTTTTGTTCTACCTCACTGGAATCAGCTAATCGCCCACAAATTAAAATTCAACGCAACTGAACTTCTCCCATTCTGAATTTTCTTTTCGTTGTTCCTAACCTTACTCCTCTAGCGAATCCAATATCATTGTCAATTCTTCCGGCGAAAATAATTCCCCCAATGTAATCCCCAATCCGCTGCATATTTTTATTAATGTAAATACTCCCGGATTCTTTACGCGTCCTTCCATAATGTGCATAAGCGTACTAAGCGGCACGGAAGATTTGTAGGCAAGAATATAATACGAATACCCTCGTTCCTTACATAATTGATTTAATTTGTCTACCAAAATCTGTTGTTCTTTTCTCATAACTGCCTCTTTTCTCTCATTGTAAAATTTGTTTTGTCCCAAATCCGGCACTACTACCAAATTTGGTACAAGTTAAGTGTAAGGCATTACAAAAATTTTGAAAAAAGACAATACTGTCAACATCTCTATTATTTACGAAAAATCACGAAAATTCTATAGATATGTATCATAAACAGCATTATGTAATACAAAAAAGGACCGTTATTCACAGCCCTTTTTTGTGTTATCGACATATAAACAAAAAGACTTCGCGATGCGATAAGCAAAGTTTTTTTGTTACAAAAATATGATACCACATCATTCGACATCTAGGTATGGTCAAAGTTGTCAACTTTGTAGATATGTTTCCGATTTGCTATCATTTGCATCAATGCTACATATGTATTTTCTGATATCAAAACAACATTTCCCTTTTCTGTCGAAATATTTGTCAGTTCTTCTACTTCAATTGTCGTATCTATCACTGCCTCTGTATCCGCTAAAAATTCGGATAATGTGATGTAATTCATAAAAATACTCCTTTTATCATTCGTAATAATTCAGCACCTAAATAATTGCAATCTACAAACCCAAAACAAAAAGTTCGCGTGCGAACGGTGTTGCAAAGCAATTAGTTTTCTCTCTGCGAGCTTCGCTCACCTAACTCGCCGTACAGATAAATTTCTTCCCATCGATTGTTACCTTATTTTCTCCCTCTTCTTCAACACCATATGCAGCAACACACAGCCACACAATACACCCGAGCTGTCCAGCATTACATCTGTAATCTGACCGGCACGTCCATCCGAAAAAAGCTGTATCGTTTCATCACAGCATGCAACGAGTGTTCCTATTATCCATGATGTCAGCATCGTACGTGTGCACCGTGTTTCCCGCACAGTCAACGAAGTCAAAATACCCAAAATAAAATACTCCGTAAAATGTGCAGCTTTACGCACCAGCATTCCCAGCAAATCAACATATGGAAAATCTGCCGGAAGAAGTACCTCCATAATCCATGCAACAATTCCCCCGCTAAGCTGACTGGACTCCTCACCATTTTGCAAGGAAAACGAAAAAATAACCATAACCCATAGAACCGTTAAAACAGAAAATCGGACTAATTTTTTATTCATTAAACACTCCTTTTCTTTTATGCTTTGTAAATACTTCTCATTTATAGCAATTACACAAAAGAAAGTCAATTGGTTTTTGTTCGTCGGAATCGATTCTGCATCACCATTTTGTACTGTACATGAAAATCGCCGCACACAATTCCGTTTGCAATAATGGCACAATCGTCACAAATCAGATTGTACATTTCTTTGTTTTCCTTTTTTAATTCCAGCGAAACTATTTCTTCATACCAATAGCTACCATCCGGATTATCCTGACATGCAACCTTATCTCCAGGCACAAGAGTCATGACCTGCTTCCACCCGGTATCTGTCAGCACCGGATGCTCACCTGTGATTGCAATCTCGTGTCCTTGGTTGGTTTTTAAAATCATATACTCCTCAACTTGGCACTGCGTATCACAGCCAACTTCCTTGGTTTCACCATTTATGGACGCGATGTGATCTCCTATTTTTATTTCTGTTATGTATTTTTGGGTATTGTCTGCCATGAGGATTTGGGTGGTTTCGGAGAAACAGCAGGTAAATACTACCGATGTATTTAATTTGTCGTATTTCATCGCTTCC
>CAYVGA010000185.1:0-2834 GCA_964449855.1 uncultured Lachnobacterium sp. | reverse complement strand
TCAAAACAGCAAGTGTTTTGAGCTGTCCTAAATAGTTACTAAAATTCCCCCTACAAATATGGCTGCAATTCTTTCGTCATGCTTGTCTCTAAATCACACAATTTTTCACACATCGATACACTTTTATCATCCGCAGCCTTATACTGATTTTTATACTGATTCAAAGAAGTCACACCCATGTTACAGCCATCTGTCAAAAGATGTGCCGCCTGCTTCGAATCCCCATGAATCATCATCTTTACTTCCGACTGAATCCACGAAGATGCCTTTGCTATCGGATTTGGTTCTTTGTCTTCTTCCCCAAGATTATTTAACAAACGGTGAATCTCCTCTTCCATCTTCATATGTGCACCATTGTATTTTTTGATGATGGATTTTAACCGATCATCCGTAACATATCGGCCAATCTGTTCCATACTGTCCACCGCCATTTTGCAGCCTGCATTACATTCTTTTAATAATTCTATTGTATCCTGACTTACTTCACGTTTTACCATACCATATACTCCTTTTTGTTTTCTCGTAATTATTCAACGCCTTCATAAATTACGTTTTCTTTCAGTATGCGGAATTTATATCTATTTTATTCTTGAAAATTTTTAAAAAAAATTTGATTTTGGACTAATGTTTTTCCAAAAATGAACGATATATAATATAACAGGAAAGAACAACACAAAGGAATGTAATGATTATGCAATTTGAATTTTCTAATATAAATACACAATATACACAAACCAACGCAGATGTTATCGCATCTATTACAAAAGAAAATGCTAACGCATCTAAATCTAATATTGACTCTGTATACAATTCATCAGATTTAAATCTTGATGCTGCAGTTGTTTCGATTTCCAGCAACGGAAGTGCTCGAATCAATGCTATGTTAAGCAAAAGCATTCAGCTTCGTGCCTGCACCGTCGATCCAAATATGACTACCGCTGATCGTCAGCAGGTATCCAAAGAACTTCAGAATCTTCGCAAAGAAATGGAACAGATTCGTACTGCAGAGGAGCCTGCAAGAACAGCCAGTCCAAGTATGCAATCTATTTTCGTTCCAAAAACAGGACAAGCGAACGAAAACTTAAATGCTTTGGATGCTGTTTCTACAGAAGAAGATTCCATGGATGTGTCTAAAATGATGGAAGAAAGCATGAACAACATCTTAAAAAATGCTTCAGAATCCCTTCAGGCACAGGGTGTAAATCGTGCACATGCATTACAGTTGTTATTATAAAAAATTTAATTATTTAAATTTAACGCTATAGCTTAAAAATAAGAGCAGAAATGGAATTCTGCTCTTATTTTTTATGATTACAACTACAACCCATCTTCAATATAACAACTATATAAAACATTAAAATAGTAAATTTAATTTCATCCATGCTTATTGTATACTTTATATATGTAACTCTTAAGCACCTTCACAGTTACATATATATTCATTCACGCGAAAGGGGTACCCACCTATGGAAAAATATTTTGAAGATAACTATGGCGGACGCATCAAAGAGCTTCGTCTGAAAATGGGGATGACACAGAATCAGGTTGCCGCAGCACTTAATGTAACACCGGGTTACATCTGCAATGTAGAAAACAACCGTACCGCTATGTCACTGCGTATTTTAACTTACTTTGCAAAATTAACCGGCATGACCATTGACTCCTTAATTGGAACCTTAGAACCAGAATACCAGTCTACAGCACTCGACAATGCGCTCTTGGAAAAAATTCAAAAAATGGATGATGAGACCAAGCAAAAACTATTAAAGACAATTGAAGTTTGGGAATAAGCTTTAAAATAAACAAAGAACGAAAGGAACTTTACATATGGCAATCATTAAACCATTCACCTGCATCCGTCCTGCGGATGCATATGTCGCTGATGTTGCGGCATTACCTTACGACGTTTACAACCGAAAGGAAGCACAGGAAATCGTAAAAAAGAATCCGCTTTCTTTTTTGTCCATTGACCGTGGCGAAACAAATTTTGATGGAGATGTCGATATTTATTCAAATGCCGTTTATGAAAAATGTGCTTCTTTATTAAACGAACGTATTTCAAACGGCATCTTTATCGAGGAAGACAGCAACTGTCTTTACCTCTATGAACTGATTATGAACGGCCGCTCTCAGACCGGTATCGTAGGATGTGCTTCTGTAGACGATTACATCAGCACCGTAATCAAAAAACATGAAAACACTCGTGTGGAAAAAGAAGCGGATCGCACCAACCATATTGACTACTGTGGTGCACATACCGGCCCTATCTTCCTTGCATACCGCACCAACGAACAATTAAGCACAATTATTCGTTCACAGAAAGAACAGCAGCCATTATATGATATTACTTCTGACGATGGAATCCGACACATCGTTTACCGTATTGCAGATGCACAGGTAATTTCAGACATCGAAAACCTTTTTGCTGAAATTCCACAGGTATATATCGCAGACGGCCATCACCGTGCCGCTTCTGCCGTAAATGTTGCAAAACAAAAACGCGAAGCAAATCCGGACTATACCGGTACAGAAGAATTCAACTTCTTCTTATCTGTATTCTTCGCAGAAGAAGAACTCCGCATCATGGACTACAACCGCGTAGTCAAAGACTTGAACGGACTTTCCAGTGAAGAATTTTTATCCAAATTAGAAGAAAACTTCGTGGTAACTGCTTTGGACGAAGCAGCTCATCCTACCGAAAAAGGCACTTTCACAATGCTTCTGGATGAGAAATGGTATCTTTGCAAAATCAATCCTGCATTGATTCCGGATGACCCTGTAGCGTCCCTTGACGTATCTCTTTTACAGGAATATCTGCTGACACCGATTCTTGG
>CAYVGA010000184.1:0-2843 GCA_964449855.1 uncultured Lachnobacterium sp. | reverse complement strand
ACAGATAAAAAGTACATTTCAAGATGAGATTCAGAAATTAAAGGATGGAAAATATGAGAATTTTATAGCAGGGGATTTTGAAGCATCCATAGAAGAAGTAGAAAATTTATATCATTTACAAATACTGCATCCGAAAGGGTATGCAAATCAAAATTTCTTAGATGATTTTACGTTTGTGATAGAGGGAGATGTGTCTGAAGAGGAGAATACCTTGGAGTTTTTATGGAATCCAACTTATAAGAATCGAAAGATTCGTAAAGATTTGGAGCTTATGAATCAGGTGATGGATGATTTTTTCCAGACAGAGGTGGATAAAACCTATTTAGAAGCAGATTATTGGATGGATGATGATTATATAAGAATAGAATATCGTGAATTTAAAGAATTGTTGGAGGAAGGCTTAACAACTTACAGAAATGTGTTTTCTTTGTTTGGAAATGCGACTGCAGAAGGTGGAAGTATGATACAGATTAGTTCCACTTTAAATGGTGCATGGTTTTCGAGAGGAGAATTAGGCGATATTATGCCTTCGGGGAATGATTGTAAGATAACATATTCCTATTTGTCTGGGAAAAGACAAGGGGAGGATGTGGTATTGCATCTGCTCGATGGTGATATTCTGTTGTCGGAGATGGAGAAAAAGGTGCTGGAATATCTAAATACCGATGCTTTTCCGTTGCCCAAAACGGATGGAATTTACTATGAAATTGGGTCTGCACTTGTGATTGAGAATGAAAAAAACGAGGAATACGATGGCGTATGTTTTATCGTTAGAAGAGTATATAAAGGTGTTCCTTTTGCTTGCGGACAATGGGGAACTTTGTATGAGTGTGATATGAGTGAGATTTCTTATGCAAGAAGTGATGTTCCGGATACGATGCGTGGTTTTTATGGGTTGAATGGAGATGTAGTAGAATTAGAGGCAGTAGAGAATATCCTTTCGGTAGGTGAGGCATTAGAGATTCTGTCCGAGCGTCTGGGAAACGAAAATGGAGTATATGAAATACGAGGTGTGGAACTTGTGTATAAAAATGTTCCTGTTGCAATGGAGGAGTTGACAAAGGTTAGTGACATTCTGGAACCAAAATGGCAGTTTATTGTTTGTCCGGGTGGTTCCGGAAAAGAGCTGACATATTTTATAGATGTGGTAACGGGTGAGATTGGATAAAGATATGGATGCGATTTATGAATTGACAACCAAAATAGAATGGTTTTCTAGTTTTTTAGAAGTATTATTATGTATCTATTTTTGCAGTGCATTTATGGCAAATACAAATAAGAATGAGAAACAAAATATCATGCAAAGTTTGGGAATGGCCTTTGTATTGACATTCGCGGCCAATGTAGTGTATTTGAGATATGGTGAGCACTTGGAATTCTCTTATCAAAAAAAGATATTCTTTTTTGTATTATGTGTGCTTGTGCAGTGGATATATTTTCGGAGAAAGTATTTTCTGTCAATCGTTGTATCATTGCTGTATAGCGAACTGATTATGGTGTTAGAACTTGGAGTGGAGATTGCACTTTTGAATGTGAAATTGCTTCCTTATCAGGAAGAGATTGCGTTCTTATTGTGGAGAATTTTGGTAATTACCGTTGTAGTAGTCTTTTTACATGGTTTGGTTCCAAAGACGGATATTCCAATGATATATCTGTTGGTGGTATGTGTGTTTACGGTGGTATCTTTGGTATGGAACTGGGCATTGATTGGAACAGAAGGTGTGATTTCATTGCCTGAGGAATTTTATCGTATGATTATGCCGTTATTCGTGATTGTCTTTTTCTTATTTCAAATTGTGGTGGTGTTCTTTGTATTTAAAATTGCAGAAACACATCAACAGAAGCAAACGACAGCACTGATTGAATTCAGTAACAAAATGCTGCAAAAATCACTGGACGAAACAGAGCAGACCTTTGGGTTATGGAGACAGAGTGTACATGATTATAAGAATCATGTGATTGTGTTGAAACAGTTGGCAGATGAGAATCGCATGGATGAAATCAAGGCATTTTTAGAGGAAGAAAGCAATTCTATCGGCAAGCAATTATTTATGTTTCGCACGGGAAATTCTGTAGTGGATACCCTTGTGAATTTGAAACGTGCGTTGGCGGAACGGCATCAGATTGTATTTTTGGTTCATGGAACACTGCCGTCAAAGATGGTAATAGAGGATATGGATTTGGTGAATATACTAGGTAACCTTTTGGATAATGCCATTGAAGCATCTATAAAGGAGCAGGATGCCTATATCGATCTTGCGATAAAACAGGAAAAGAATTTCTTTCTTCTAAGTGTGCGGAACAAATGTACCAATGCACGCGAAAAAGAAATTGATAAGTCGACAAAGGAACATCCGGAGTTTCATGGAATCGGATTAAAGAGCGTAAAACGTGCGGTAAAGAAGTACGATGGACAGATACATGTGGAACAAACTACACAGGAGTTTATCGTAAATATTATGATACAGAATATACAAGAAAACTAGCAGAATAGACGAGATTTCACAAATCCCTTTTTTCCTTTGCTACAATAAAGGCAGAGAAAAGGAGGGATTTTTTAATGGGAAAAAAGAAAGGAATTGCAGCAGTTTGTGTTTGTATCTGTGTACTTTTAGTTGTGGCAGGCGTGACGTTGTTACAACCTAAAGAGGAGAATGAAACCGAGAAAAATGAAAAATTAGTGACCTTGGAGGATGCAAAAAAACAATTTCAAGCAGATATTCAGGAATTAAAAGAAGGAGCGTATGAAAATCTGATTGCAAAGGATTTTACAGCATCGATTGAAGAGGCAGAAGGGCTGTATCACTTTCAGATTTTAAGGAATCAGAATCGGGAAACGACAC
>CAYVGA010000183.1:0-2850 GCA_964449855.1 uncultured Lachnobacterium sp. | reverse complement strand
TGAAACTGAACGAAGATGGAAAAACAGTAGCAGCAGTAGACTGTCTCGTACCTGGAATCGGTGAAATCATCGGTGGTTCCCAGCGTGAAGATGATTACGATAAATTATTGGCTCGTATTCAGGAAATGGGACTCAATGAAGAAGATTATGGATTCTACCTTGACCTTCGTAAATATGGTTCTGCAAGACATGCAGGATTTGGTCTTGGTTTTGAACGCTGCGTAATGTACTTGACAGGTATGAGCAATATCCGTGACGTAGTACCATTCCCTAGAACAGTAAATAACTGTGAATTATAGTATTGCGATTTAGTATGTTTAAACATTATCCCTGAGGAGTTTTGCTCCTTAGGGATTTTTTGTATCTTGTTTTTATATACCATGTGGCTAAAGTTTTTGGGTGGATGCTGTATTGGTTTGCACGAACAATTATGATTGTATCTATGTAACGATTCAGTACCTTCCCAATTTGTCAAAGTATTTATATATCAAACGTAATTATTCAGTACCTGAATAATTACGTTTCGCAAACCCATGAAAAATCAGCTTCGCTGATGGGTTTGCTCACACCTGAATTATGTTCTTACGCTCAAAATAGCAAGTGTTTTGAGCTGTACTGAATAGTTACCATCAAACACACAATTCCGAAAAGGGAGCTTCTATATTTTTAAATCGCAATTACTCCCCAATTTCCCGAATTTCTTCCGCTAGTTCTATCCAGGATTCATATCGTAAATTCTTGTATAATTTGCTCCAGTCATCTACTTTTAGTTCTACGCCCTGTGCTTTGAATTTTCTGGAAAGATATTTCACAAAATCATAGTCATAGTCGGGGTATGTATCTTCCGGTAAATTGGAAAGCCAGATCATGGCTTCGCCGCCAATACAATCTGCTTTGGTGCCGTCCTGCATAATTACCGTATAGGTAAGAGTCCCGTCAGAACTTGCACTTAATGTATAGTAGTCGATTTCATCCCATGTATATTCTTTTGAATAAATGATGCGTCGAATCATCAGCCCCTCTTCGGTGAAGCAATCATACCATGTACAGGATGGAATCAGACTTAAGAAAAGTCCGGTAACAGATAAAAGTGCAATAATATGTTTTTTCTTTCTTGGCATGTTGCATTTGATGCCTTCTTCTTTTTGGATGCGGTCAGGGAAAAGGCCATAGTTGGAATAGAGGTATACAAACATGGCAAGCACAAACATTCCCATAATCCAATAGAGGAAATATAAATCAAAGGCTGCGAGGTAAGTGATATTGTCATTTAGTGAGGTAAGCATATCTTCTGCAATAGCTGGAATAAAAAACAAATAGGAAACAAAATAGGTAAGTCCGCCAATCCATTTGCATACTCCAACAAGGCACGGATGCTTTGTTGGTGGAGTTTCTTCAGGTGGTAGATCTTTATATTTTTGGTGCAGCAGAAAAATCGGAATCGTAATGATGGATATGATTCCAAATAAAACAAACGGATAAGAAAATCCTTCCCAAAAGCTTCCGCCAGGCCAGAAAAATTCACTGGCAAGTCCTCGTATCAGACATATACCAAGCAGAATCAAAAAGACGATTTTCCAGCCGTATTTTTGTATTTCTTTTTTAAGGTCGAGGAAAAAGACATTATTCCACATGCTAAGAAAGGATTTCTTTTCCATTTCCAGATAATCTTTTGCCAGTTCCGCAAATTTCTCACCTTTTTGTTCTTTATTTTGAATCAATTCCCAGTAATGGATTTCATCAAAGTCTTTGTTTTTCGGATGCTCTTTTTGGATAATTTTGCAAACTTCTAATGCGCCATTTAGTTCTGCGATTTGCTGGTGCAGATTCGAAATATTTTGCTCAATGGCAGAAGATAGTTCTATTTCTTCGTTTAAAATAGCTTTGATTTCGGATAGGGAAAGCCCAAGCTTGCGGAAAATTATGATTTTTCTCAAAGTCGCAGTATCTGTTTCATTATAGTCGCGATATCCATTTTCAGTTCTCGTGGGGGATAGCAATCCTTCTTTTTCATAGAAACGAATATTGGCACGAGTTAGTCCAAGTTTCTTTTCAACTTCGTTGATTTTCATAGGGAACTCCAATCGATGCGGTTTATTTTATATTTAGTATAAAGGGTGAAGTGGGTTTACAGTCAAGGAGAAATTGAGAATATGATAAAAAGCAGGCCGGATGACCTGCTTTGGTTAGTTATTGTTTAAAAAGTATATGTAGAATATTGTCGAAATTTCGTAGATTACCACACAACAAAAAAGCATACGAGGCAGCCGAATATCTTTTGGAAAAAGAGGGAAAGGCAGCTATCGTTCATCCGACTGGAACAGGAAAATCCATGATTGCATTTCAGTTGGTGTTAAATCACGCCACGGAAAAGGTGTTGTGGCTCGCACCAAGTGAATATATTTTTCAGACACAGATGGAAAATATCAAGCGTCAATGCAATGTGCAGAAAGATGCTTTTGCAAATATACGTTTTTTTACATATGCAAAGCTGATGCATAATGAGAACCTCATTGAAAGTCTGAAACCGGATTACATTGTGCTGGATGAATTTCATCGATGCGGAGCACAGGAGTGGGGCAAGAGTGTAGAAAAGCTATTGCTGGCATATCCGATTGCAAAAGTGCTGGGGCTTTCGGCGACCAATATCCGTTACCTTGACAATCAGAGAGATATGGCGATGGAGCTGCAATAGCATCGCTTGTAACTCAAATAACAATAAATTTTGTGTGTATGTTTGTAATAAAACCATTGCGTAGAAATGGTATGTTATTGTTACAAGCATTAAATCCGAAAAATTTTAGGAATATTTATAAATATAAAAGACACCCACAAATGAGTGCCCTTATT
>CAYVGA010000182.1:0-2855 GCA_964449855.1 uncultured Lachnobacterium sp. | reverse complement strand
TAAAAACAGTCAAAGTCTGTCCGCTTTCTATTTGGGAGAGCTGGGAGACAGAACAAATGCCTTCCGATATTTCATCTTAGGGTAGAGATGATGAATTTTAAGTGTTATAATAGGGAACATAAATGCAAGAAAGAAGATTTTATTATGAAGAAAGAAGAGTTTAAGGAAGGCATCCGCGATGGTTTTCCGATTTGTCTAGGCTATATTTCGGTATCGATGGCATTTGGTCTTACGGCGGTAAAAGCGGGGATGCCAATTTGGTCAGCCATACTTATTTCCCTGACAAATTTAACAAGTGCCGGGCAATTTGCAGGAACAAATCTGTTGGTGGCACAGAGTAGTTATATTGAGCTGGCATTGACCACATTTATTATTAATATTCGCTATTTTTTGATGTCGCTTTCCGTTTCGCAGAAAGTGGATAGACACTTTGGACTAAAAGAACGTCTGATTGCATCTTTTGGTGTAACAGATGAGGTGTTTGCGGTGTCCATGCAAAGAAGAAGTGAATTGACATTTTCCTATATGTTGGGATTGATTCTGACACCGATTCTAGGCTGGACAGGCGGAACCATTATTGGAGCAGTGGCAACATCATTACTACCTGCCGGATTGACCGATGCGATGGGCATTGCCTTGTATGGTATGTTCATTGCAATTATTGTACCACCGGCAAGAGAACAAAGAAGTGTACTATTTGCAGTGGTCTTGGCAATTGCAGCAAGTTATGCATTTACCTATATACCGTTTCTGTCCGTATTTTCCGGTGGCTGGTCCGTCATTATCATTACCGTGGCAGTCAGTGCCTTGGCGGCATGGCTGTTCCCGGTACCAGAGGAGGGGAACTAAATGAGTCCATTATATATACTTGGAGGAATTGCCATTATGGCACTGATGACTTATATCATCCGTGTGTCACCAATGGTCATTTTTCAAAAAAAGATAGAAAACAATCGTATCAAATCATTTTTATATTACATCCCGTATACGGTGCTTGCAGCAATGACATTTCCTGCAATTTTTTCCAGTACGGAATCACCGGCAGGTGCGTTTGCCGGATGTGTGACCGCTGTTTTGCTGGCATACTTTAAATGCGGACTCTTAATAGTTGCACTTGGAGCTGCGGGAACCGTTTTTCTTGTAAGTATGCTGGGATTTTAGTGAAAAACGCAGCTATGCAGGTACTGGATGGTTATAGGAAAAGAAACATTTACAGATAATTTAACACGAAATTATATAAGGAGTTTTTATGGAAAAAAATGCAAATGATAAATTAATTTGGGTAGATTTATTTGACAACGAGATTGGCTCGGGTGAAAAATTGGAAACACACATAAAAAATCAGTTACATAGAGCATTTTCTGTATTTATTGTCCATGATGGAAAGATGCTGATTCAAAAACGTGCATTGGAAAAATATCATTCCGGCGGTTTGTGGGCAAATGCCTGCTGTTCTCATCCAAGATGGGGGGAGACCTTAGAAGATGCCATTCAGAAACGCATGGAAGAAGAATTGGGAATTCCACAGGGAAGCTGTCTTCCGAAAGAATTGTTTTCATTTAATTACTTTAGCCAATATGATGGTTTAAGTGAATATGAAATTGACCATGTATTTCTGACAGATTATCATGGTGAAGTAACTGTTGATCCGGATGAGATTATGGAGCTTCGCTGGGTAGATTTGAAAGATTTGAAAACAGAAATGGAAACAGCACCGAATACATTTTCGACTTGGTTTTTGATTGCGGCACCTAGGGTTCTCGAATATGTAAAACAGTAGTGTGTAAAAAAATAGGGGCTGTCGCATTAAGTAAAATATCAACAAGATATATATTTATTATGAAATACTTTTTTATATCTTGTATGAAATTTACTTGTTGCGACAGCCTCTTTTTGTGTAACTAAGAGCTTTTTGTTTCATATTATAGTTATGAAACAGATTTTGGATGTATATATGAAATTGAGGCAGAATCATCCTATTTTAGACCGTATAAAAATTATAATCGTGTTACTATTTCTATTATTTTTTCTTTTGGGATTAGCAAGGTATTTGGATGAGAGAAATAGTAATCAAAAGATATCCACGATAGAGAATTTTCTCCGGACTGCATTAGAACCGGTGGGTTCTACGATGTATATCTGGGGAGGCGGCTGGGATGAAGAAGATAGCACATCAGGTTCCGGTTCTACACGAATAGGTGTAAGTCCTAAGTGGAAAAGTTTTGCTGAGCAGCAAGATAAAACCTATGATTTTAACCAGCATCGCTACGAAAGAGAACAGGGCTTGGATTGTTCCGGATTTGTTGGATGGGTGGTTTATAACACATTTGAATCCAAAAGTGGAGAGGAAGGATATGTCACCACGTCTACGGATATGGCAGAGAATTTCGCAGAGCGAGGATGGGGAACTTTCGTGGAAAATCCGAAAGAGTTTTTACCGGGAGATATTGTCAGTATGGATGGTCACGTGTGGATTAGTTTAGGTACCTGTGCAGATGGCAGTGTATTACTTGTTCACTCGAGTCCGCCCGGTGTGTCCATATGTGGCACACAGATAGAGGAGGGACGGGAAAGTATTGCTGTTGCACTTGCTGCGGAATACATGCACCAATATCATCCGAAGTGGCAGGCAATGTATCCAAATCGTGCAGTATCTCGGAATTATTTACAAAATGTATCGGTAATGCGTTGGAACGAGGCGACTATGGAGGATGTGAAAGAGATGAAGCAGATGCGAGGAGAAGAAGTAGCGGAAAAGATTCTGGGTATAAACTGATTTTTTAATTGTATAGAGCTTATTAAGCACGACAAACGCATGAAAAAATTAGAAGTTGAATGTCTGCCTGATATCCATT
>CAYVGA010000181.1:0-2866 GCA_964449855.1 uncultured Lachnobacterium sp. | reverse complement strand
CTGTGCTGTTTCTGGTCTTAAATATACTGTATTTTTTGCATCTTCTGTTACACCCTGGAATGTTTTAAACATAAGGTTGAACTGTCTGATATCTGTAAAGTTATGTTTTCCACATGTTGGACATGGAATACTGTTTTCACGAACAAAATTTTCCATTTCTTCTTTTGACCAAGCGTCTACAGAGCCTTCAAGTTTGATGCTCTTTTCTTCACAGAAATCTTCAATAAGTTTATCTGCACGGAATCTTTCGTGACATTCTTTACAATCCATAAGTGGATCTGCAAATCCGCCAAGGTGACCGGATGCAACCCAAGTCTGTGGGTTCATAAGGATGGCACAGTCAACACCTACATTGTATGGGTTTTCCTGTACGAATTTCTGCCACCAAGCACGTTTTACATTGTTCTTTAATTCTACACCAAGATTACCGTAATCCCATGTATTTGCAAGGCCGCCATAAATTTCAGAACCCGGATAAACAAATCCTCTTGCCTTTGCAACCTGAACAATCTTTTCCATAGTCTTTTCCATAATTAACTATTCCTCTTCTTTCTCTATCATTATTTATAAATAATATAAGTATAAACACTACTATATTGATTTACATCCTCTTCTTCATCACCGAAATCAAAAACAGGACCTGTATCACCAGCCAAAAGCTCATCTTCCGAAATCGCACCTTCGATTTCCGTTCCGGCTTCTGTGCCATCTTCCATATCTTCTAAATCAGCATTTGCTAACATGTTTGCCCCATTTCTAATCACAACTACACCATCTTTTACAGATGCCGTATTTTCTGCAGATACAATACAAATCTCTGCATCTTTCATCTGTTCCAATGAAACCGTTACGTTTGCCTTAATAATGACAACCTTGTATTCTGAATTGTTCAAAAATTCTTCTGATACAACCGGCTTCACTTTTTCACCTGTTACATCTGCAAAATCACCTTCAAATGTATATCCGGCTTCTACAGCTTCTGCCAATGTACCTGTAAAAATTTCGGTTCCTTCAAAATCTTCATAAACTTCTGCGGAGACATACTCCATAACCAGTGTTGCTGTACCATCTTTTACATTTAAGGATTTCTGTTTTACAGCACTCCCATGTTCTGCATTATATGTACCCACAATTTCTTTTATATAGTTTTTCAACTCTTTTTCGCTGTATGCATTCTCATCAAATGCTTCCACACTGTTCGAAACCACTTTGCCATTTTCCAGCAAATATACGGTATTCGTATCTGTTTCATATGTACTGCATCCGCCAAACACAAATACTGCAAGGATAATTACAAGAACGAGGACAACTGCCAAGCCGCCTGTTATCATCAATTTCTGTCTTTGTCTTGCTGCTTTTGAACGTTTTCGTTTCTTGGTTTTTTTCTTTGTCATAGCTCCCTCCAAACCAAACCATACTTTCCTAATATAAAAATAATCTTGACTATTATACACTGTTCCAATCGTTATTTCAACATCAGTTCCTCAATAATTTGCAAAGAATGAAACCTATGGCTCACATAAGTGTTCATATATTGCTTCATAATCTTCTGAAATTCTGCCAAAACCTCATCTGACAACTGAAACGTAAACAGCTTTTCAATGCTTGTAGAGACAATAAACTGCATTGCATATCGGGTAGATTCATGAATTTCCCAACATTTCTGTCCATCTCTGCATCTTGGACAAAACGTACCGCCACGTAATACCGAAAAATACTTCAGATTTTCTTTTGTTTTACAATGCATGCATTCAAAAACTGCCGGACCTTCTCCGTTAATCGTCATCGCTTTCAGTTCAAATACCACACGGACAAAATCTACTGAAAATTTTCCACTTTCCAAAGCCCGAAGCGATTGATACAGAAGTTTTAGCATCTCTTTTTCATCGTTGTTTTCCCGACAAAAATAATCTGCAAATTCTAAAAAGTAAAAGCCCATATAAGCAGCGTCCAAATCCATTGCCAACTTCCGAAAATAATTATGTATATTGACCTTGGATACATTGTAGGAACTCTTTCCTTCAAACAGCTCAAACTCTCCAAATGCGAAAGGGTTAGTGGCTGCCAAAAGCTGGCTGTTCGGCCGCCTGGCGCCTCTGGCAAATGCACTAATCTTCCCTCTCTCTTTGGTTAAAATCGTTATTCTCTTGTCATAATCCGAAATAGGCATGGTGGAAAGCACCATTCCCGTTAACGTTACCGACTGTCCCATGTATGTTTATCTAAGCCCTTTCCAACCGATATCCATTCGTAATTCTTAAGCTCAAAACAGCAAGTGTTTTGAGCTGTCCTGACTCCTTTTTTCTTTTTCTTTCGTCTCCTGCTGCCTGTCACCGTGCTTTAACAATTCCTGTTTTTCCTCAAACGCCCGGTTCCGATAATTCAAATAGTCTTCTACTTTTCCTGTTGTCCAAAAGTTTTCCCATGATTTCTCCATCGCACTTTCCTCCACTACTGTTAGAGTCTGCAATAGTGGTCGAAATATGCTGGTGAATTTATGGAAAAATAATTATAAAAAATTACTATTCTTCTTCTCTGTATCCAAAATTCTTAATCAGAAAATCACTATCTCTCCAGTCTTTCTTTACCTTCACCCAAAGCTTTAAGTTTACTTTAGTATCTAAAAGACGTTCCATTTCATATCTGGCATTAGTACCGATTTTCTTCAGCATGGAACCTTGTTTTCCAATAATGATTCCTTTATGGGAATCTCTTTCACAAACGATGGTTGCATCAATATCCACAATTCCTTTACGTTCTTTCATCTGATCAATACCAACCGCAATACCATGTGGAATTTCATCACTCAATGCATGCAATGCTTTTTCACGGATGATTTCTGCACAAATCGCACGTTCCGGCTGGT
>CAYVGA010000180.1:0-2934 GCA_964449855.1 uncultured Lachnobacterium sp. | reverse complement strand
AAATGAAAACCGTACAGATTTCATTAAACTCTATTGGAAAAGTAAAATCTTTTGTTAACATAATCTCACAATTTGATTCTGATTTCGATTTGATTTCAGGCAGATACGTTATTGACGCGAAATCCATTATGGGTATTTTTAGTTTAGATTTATCAAAACCAATTGATCTCGCTATCCATACAGATGAGAATCTTGATGATATCATGGAAGTTTTGAAACCATACTTAGTAGAGTAAAACAAACAGCCGCTACAAGCTTGCTTGTAAGCGGCTGTTTTATTATTCTGCCTCTACCACAATTGTTTCTGTAGTTGTAATGGCAGTTTCCATGAGTTCATCAATTTTTTCTGCCAATTTTGTTTCGGAACGTCTGATATATTCTACATTTGGCTTTGTCACCGGATGTTTTGCTACGAAAATCGTACAGCAGTCTTCGTATGGAAGAATGGATGTTTCGTAAGTGTCAATTTTTTCTGCGATAGTCACGATATCCTGTTTGTCCATTGCAATAAGCGGACGGTATACCGGCATGGTACATGCATCGTTTGTCGCTGCAAGTGACTGCATGGTCTGACTGGCTACCTGTCCGATGCTTTCCCCTGTGATAAGTCCTAAACATTTTCCTTCTTTTGCGAAATGTTCTGCTATCTTCATCATGTAACGGCGCATAATGATAGTCAATTCTTCGTGTGGACATTTTTCATAAATATACAACTGAATATCTGTAAAGTTTACGATATTGAGCTTGATTGGTCCTGTATAGGCAGCTACTTTCTTTGCAAGGTCAATGACTTTCTGTTTTGCACGTTCGCTGGTATATGGTGGTGCATGGAAATAAGTCGCTTCGATAGTAACGCCTCGTTTAGAAATCATATAACCTGCTACCGGACTGTCGATACCACCGGAAAGTAAAAGCATTGCTTTTCCTGCTGTACCAAGTGGCATACCGCCTGGTCCCGGAAGTTCTGTGGAGTAGATGTTAATCATCGGACGGATTTCAATGTTTACCAAGACCTGTGGATGGTGTACATCTACGGATGTTTCCGGGAATGCTTCCAAAATCTTTTCGCCTACGGCTGCATTGATTTCCATGGAAGTCATTGGATAGTTCTTTCTGGCACGGCGTGCATTTACTTTGAAAGTAAAGTTTTTGTCCGGATATGCTTCGTCGATATGTTCAATTACGGTCTTGCAAAGAGCTTCAAAGCCTTGGTCTTCTACCAAAAGAACCGGACAGATGCCTACAATACCGAATACACGCTGTAATGCGGTTACGGTTTCATCGTAATCGTAGTCTCCCTCAGTTTCTACATAAATTCGTCCGTTTTCTTTACGAACAGTAAAGTTGCCATCTACGGTTTTTAACTGGTAACGAATATTTCTTACCAATGCGTCTTCAAAAATATATCTGTTTTTTCCTTTGATTGCGATTTCCGCATATTTAATTAAAAATGCTGTATACATAATTCAACCGTTCAGAGCTGCCCAAAAAATCATTCGAAATGCTGCAAGCTTGCTTACAATGCATTTTATTGAGTTTTTGATTGGCGGAATGCCCAAATATGAGCAAAATAAGTTGTGTAACAACTTGATTCCGCTTTGTAGAATCGCATTTTGCGAATATTTGCAGCAGCTCCCACTCCTTTCTTTATTAATATCTTGTGTAACGCTGTAACATCGGAATCGTCTCGCGCATTACCTGAAGCGCATAGTCCAATTCTTCTTTTGTGGTATGAATGGAAAAACTAAATCTCACTGTAGAGTCCAAAAGTTCTTTTTTTACTCCGATGCTCTTTAAGGTGCTGCTAATCGCCGGCTTGTTGGATGAGCAGGCACTTCCAGCCGATACATAAATATTTCGATCTTCTAATGTATGCAAAATCACTTCTGCTCTTACACCATCGATGCTGACACTTACAATATGTGGTGCACTGTCATGGTCTTTCTTGCCATTGACCGATACACCGTCTAGTTTTTCTACTTCTTCTATAAAATAATCTCTCAAAGCATAGAGATGTGTTCTGTTTTCTTCTAAATTCCGGTACATCTCCTCGGCTGCAACGCCAAGCCCTGCGATAGCCGGTACATTCTCTGTGCCGGAACGCATACCTTTCTGCTGTCCGCCGCCATGAATGAGTGGTTTTACTTTAGTCTTATCTTTGATAAACAAAAAGCCGCTGCCTTTTGGTCCGTGAATTTTGTGACCGCTTACAGAAAGCATATCCACATTCCATTTTTTTGGAAAAATCTGCATTTTCCCATAAGATTGAATAGCATCTACGTGGAATAAACACTTTGGATTCGCTGCTTTGATAATTTTTCCTGCTTCTTCGATTGGCTGCAAAGCTCCGATTTCGTTATTCACCTGCATGATAGAAACCAAAATGGTGTCCGGACGAATGGCGTCTTTTAATTCATCTAAATTAATCTGTCCATAATTGTCCACCCCAAGGTATGTCACTTCAAATCCATTTTCGGAAAGCCAGATAAATGGATTGGTTACGGATGGATGCTCAATGGCTGTCGTAATCACATGCATGCCCGCACGTTTGTTGGCAAGTGCACTTCCGATAATGGCTAAGTTATTGGATTCTGTACCGCCGGATGTGAAAACGAGCTCCTTTTCTTCTATTTTTAATGTTTTTGCAATTTTCTTTTTTGCTTCTGTAATATATTTCTCTGCGATGACACCTTTCATGTGCATAGAGGATGGATTTCCATAATCCTCTGTCAAAAGTGCTACCATTTTTTCGGTAGCGGCTCTGCTGCAACTGGTGGTCGCGGAGTTGTCTAAATATGCTTCCATAAGTTTCGAACTGCCGAAAAATCAATTACATTGATTTTCGATTGATGAAACACTCAAACATATGCAAAATTAATCGTTCTTTTGCAAATGTTTGCACAGTTCGTTTCTCCTTTCTTTCAAAATTGTAAC
>CAYVGA010000179.1:0-3066 GCA_964449855.1 uncultured Lachnobacterium sp. | reverse complement strand
AAGTTTGCACGAAGGTCCATAAGGATATCTTCGCTAACGCCTTTTGCAACACCTACTACGTGTTCAGCAGCCCAAACTCTTTCACCTGTCTGTTCTACGAATTTTTCTGGACCAACTTTACATACTGGACACTGTTCTGGAGCACTATCTCCTTCATGAACATAACCACATACTGTACATACGAATTTTGACATAATAATCCTCCTTAAAGATAAAAATAAATAATGTTCTAATTTTAATGTGTATCTATGCAGTTTGGACAAAGTCCATAAAACTGTATGTCATTTCCCTCAATAATACCAGGGAAATTTTTAGCGGCAAGTGCATTTATTTCTTCCGGATAGTCAAATGAAAGATCAAGTACATTATAGCACTTTTTACACTGAAAGTGACAGTGTGAATTTATATTTCCATCGAATCTATCAGGACCTGCACCTGTAGAAATTTTTTGAATCTCACCTAGTTCGGACAGAAGGGAGAGATTGCGGTAGACAGTTCCCAAACTAATATTTGGAAAGTCTTCTTTAATATCCATATAAACCATTTCCGCAGTTGGATGGTCACATCGTCCCATCAAATTCTGGCGAATGGCTTCGCGTTGACGACTATGTTTTATCATGTGTAAATCTCCTTTCTTTTTAATAATAGGAACTGTTACTAATATTAATATAACATAATTTGAACTAATGTCAATACAAAAATAAAAATTTTAACAAAAAAATATTTGCCGCATAGACTAGTAATAATCGTATGAAAAGAGGTAGTAGCATGAAACGATTTGTTACATATTTATATGAATATAAAGATGCGCAAAAGATAAAAAATATAGGATATATCCGTATGGATGTACGAAATCAAATGGTAAATATGCTGGTAAATATACGATATCCGGAATTAGCAAATGAGACAGGAAAACTCTTTGTTATTGTAAGAGATGAGAATGTTTATAGTATTTGTATTGGAAAGATACAGATGAAAGATGGACAGTATCAAGGGGGATGTAGTTGCAGGTATCATGCAATAGAAGAAAGCCCGTATTCTTTTCAGGATGCAGTAGGTGTTGTGATTTTATTTGAAAATGGAGGTTATCTGGCATCAAGTTGGAAAGAGGAAGCAGATGAGATAATTGCAAAAGGAAAATTTACTGAATATGGTATAGATGTTTTATCAGATGAGCTGTCGTGTAAAGAAAGTTGTAAAGAAAGCTGTATAGAAAAAAATGAATTTTCTGATACAGTACAAATAGAAGAAACATCAATAAATGTAGAAGACACGGAAGAGGTTATAGAGGCTGCTGAATATGTGGAAGAAATGTCTGACCAATATACTTACCAAAAAATAAATCTGAATGAAATTGCCACTCTTCCAAGCAGCAACTGGCATTTTATGAACAACAGTTTCCTGCTGCATGGGTTTTGGAACTATGGGTATCTGGTACTTAAAGAAACTATGGAGGCGGACCAAAAGGAACTTGCGCTGGGCATTCCGGGAATATTTGAGCAGCCGGAGATGGTCATGGCGGCATACTTCGGTTTTCCGATCTTTTCACCATTACCATCGGAGGTGGTGGAGATGGAAATAGGCGAAATTTATCAATTAGAAGAGGCGGTGGAAAAAGAAAACCAGCATCCGGAAGATGGCACATTTGGATGCTGGTTTGTAAACCTGTAAATTTAAGAGAGTGGAGTAATCAGACTGTATTGAAGATGATCTTCCCATTGTCCATGCAGACGCAGATAGTCATAGCAAATACCTTCTTTTACAAATCCAAGCCCCTCCAAAAGACGGATAGAAGGTAGATTGCTTTTGTCTACATGTGCAGTTATACGGTGAATGTTCAAATCAATAAATGCAATATCCAGCAATTTTTCTACCGCCTCGGAAGCATATCCTTTGTGGTGGAATTTGCTGGAAAACTTGTAACCTAGTTCTGCGTGGGAATAAGTGTTGGAAATATGGTAAAGACAAACAGTTCCAATAATCTGATTTGGTTTATCTTTTAAAAATACATAAAAGCGGATCTGCTGTAATTTTAAGGCCAATCCATATTCTACCTGAAGAATATTGTGCTGGTGTCCTTCTGAATAAAAATTCGGACTGCGTTCCATTTCATATTTTTCGAACAACTTTTTATCCTCTAAGTAAAATTGCAGTACATCTTTTGCATAATCCGGCCCTACGATTTTCAGAATCAGACGCTGCGTTTCATATTGTAATAACATATTTTCCTTCTTTCAAAAATCTGATATGATGTAAGTGTTCAGAGTCGGACAATTAGAAAGAGACGACTCTGAAAAACAATACAACAATTATAGCACAAAAGGAATGGAAAACATATGACTCAGGATGAAAAATATATGAAAGCCGCAATTCGCGAAGCAAAAAAAGCATACAAATTGGATGAAGTTCCAATTGGATGCGTGATTGTACAAAATGATAAAATCATCGCACGTGGTTATAATAGAAGAAATACGGATAAAAACACCTTGGCTCATGCGGAATTATCTGCCATTAAAAAAGCCAGCAAAAAAACCGGTGATTGGAGACTTGAAGACTGCACAATGTATGTAACCTTGGAACCATGTCAGATGTGTGCGGGTGCTATTGTACAGTCCCGTCTCGGAAAAGTTGTTATTGGTTCCATGAATCCAAAAGCCGGCTGTGCCGGTTCTGTAATAAATCTGCTTCAAATGAAACAATTCAATCATCAGGTAGAAATGGAGACCGGCATATTGGAAGAAGAGTGTTCTACTATGCTTTCCGGATTCTTCCAAGAATTGCGTGAAAAAAAGAAACAGGCCAAATTGGGCAACTTGACTAATTTTTCAGAAGAAAATTGAATAAAATGGAGAAAATGAACAAGTTTCTCAAAAAATATTACAAAAAGTAAATAATTTGTTATAATTCTGTTAATGGTTTCGCAATGTTTCGAAACAGAGTTCTATCGTAGTTTAATTAACCAAATAATATTGGAAAAGGTATTGCAAATATGTGGGGCATGAGGGATAATCTGACAGAACAGAACAGAACAGAACAGAACAGAACAGAACAGAACAGAACAGAACA
>CAYVGA010000178.1:0-3076 GCA_964449855.1 uncultured Lachnobacterium sp. | reverse complement strand
ATGTACGATGGTGTAAGAGCACGTACAATGTACTTACCTGAAAGTGCGAAGATTCCATCGCTTGGAATTTCTGGCTCTAACGTAAGTATTGCGATTATCGCGGGAGTTCTTATTGCGATTGCACTTTTTGTTATTTTAAATAACACAACGTTTGGTTACGAATTAAAGGCAACAGGTTTTAACAAAGAAGCTTGTAACTATGCCGGTATGAACGGCAAACGTAATATTGTCCTTACTATGATTATTGCCGGTGGTTTGGCTGGTCTTGGTGGTGCATTTGCTATTTTAGCTCCAACTACTATCATTGGAAGCAGTGTTACTTATGAACCGGTAAACGTAATTGCTGCAAATGGTTTTAATGGTATTGCGGTTGCTTTATTAGGTAACTCAAATCCATTGGGTATTATTTTCTCCTCTGCCTTTATTTCTTATATCCAGAGAGGTGGTACATTATCCGCACTGTACGGATTTAAGCCGGAAATTATTGATATCGTAATTTCGGTGATTATTTATTTCTCATCTTTCTCTATGATTATGAGTGGAGCAGTAAAGAAATTATTTGCCGGTTTGAATAAAAATCAGCCAAAGGCAAATGTAAATGCAGAAGAACCAATTGTGGTTAATGAAGCAAAAGGAAAGGAGAAGTAGACCATGGATGTATTGATTTATATTATTCAGAATGCTCTTCCGGTAATGATTCCACTTCTTCTTGTAGCACTTGGTGGTATGTTTAGTGAACGAAGCGGCGTAATCAATATCGCATTGGAAGGTATTATGTTAATCGGTGCCTTTATCGGTACTTTGATTGTATATTTCATTCAGGGTTCCGGCATGGGACCTCAGATGATTTTACTTATCGGTATGCTCGCGGCTGCAGTTGCAGGTGTGGCATATGCACTCCTTTTGGGGGTAGCAGCGATTCATTTAAAAGCAGACCAGACCATTTCCGGTACGGCGCTTAACATGCTCGCTCCAGCGATTATGCTTTTGGTTTGTAAAATGGCATTCATGTCTGATGGTGTAACGACAAACGTAGCATTTTACATTCAGAAAATCCCGGTGCTTGGGGATATTCCGCTGATTGGTGAATTGTTCTTCCAGAAGACATATTTAACGGTTATCATCGGTATTTTAATTCTTGTAGTTACAACGATGGTATTTTATAAGACAAAATTCGGCCTTCGTCTTCGTGCATGTGGTGAACATCCACAGGCGGCAGACTCTGTAGGTATCAATGTATACAAAATGCGTTATGCAGGTGTTATCCTTTCCGGTATTTTAGGTGGTATTGGTGGATTTTTCTACGCAGTAAGCGTTATGGATGGTAACAGTAATGGGCATACAGGTGTTGCAGGTTTCGGTTTCTTAGCACTTGCCGTTATGATTTTCGGTCAGTGGAAGCCGGTAACGATTTTCTTTGCAGCATTGTTCTTTGCATTCCTTCGTACGGTAGCTTACTCTGTACCATTGATTCCGTTCCTTGCGGCACTTGGAATTGATAATGCAATTTACAAGATGCTTCCATATGTAGCAACGATGATTATCCTTGCATTTACATCGAAGAAATCGAGAGCTCCGAAAGCAGAAGGTATTCCTTACGATAAAGGACAGAGATAGTAGGACAGAGATAGTAGAAAATTTAACATAAGTTTCAAAATTAGAGGCTGCTGCAAAATGAAATTGCATTTTGCAGCAGCCTTGTTTATTTTGGGTTTACGAACTATTTTAATTTTTTGCAGTATTCCCGTGGACTGCATCCCACTTGATTGTGAAATAGACGTGAAAAGTAAGCAAAATCGTGCATTCCTACGGCTAAGGAAACTTCTGAAACAGACATATTTGTGGTATTGAAATAGAAAATAGCTTTTTCAATACGGGTCTGGTGTATATACTGTGTGATGGTCATGCCCACTTCTTTGGAAAAGGAGAAAGAAAGGGCAGAGGCATTTTTTCCTACCAATTCTGCCAGTGTCCGGAGGGTAAGCTCTTCCTCAATATGCAGGTGGATATAACTGATTACCATACGAATGTGTCTGGAATAGTTCGATAGGGAATAGTTCTTTATCAGCAGGCAGTATTTATGGCAGATATCTTTAGCAATAGAGAGTGTTTGTTTGGTATCTGTAAAACTAAGGATTTTCTGTGCAAAGCTATCATATAGTCTTAACGTATAGAAGGGATGTACATCGGTATTAAAAAGCTGCAGGTGGCAGATGCCGTTAAAGTAATTTAAGAAATTCTGACACGTTACCAGTGTTTCAAAAGGGTTGAATGAAAAGCTTTGGGTAAATGTAAGCAGTGTATCTTGTGCAGCCACAGAATTGCCTTTTGAGATAGAATCACGGAACGTATCAAGTAATTTTTTGTATAATTCTGCCTCATCTGTTGAGAAAGGGAACACTAGATTGTGAGATATCAGAGAGGGTAATTCATGATAGGTATTTGGCATAATCGTATTCTCCTATAAAGTAAAGTTTTGGATAAGTTTTAGTAAAGTTCTAGTAAAAATTTAGTAAAAGTTTATTCTCTAAGAAAAATTATACAAGTTTTATAAAAAAAATTCAAGTGTAAAGCATAAAAAAATGATAATATTACAAGGCTAAACTATGTGTTTTGCCTTTAAATAGTAGATTCAGCTATTTTAAGGCATAGAAGAGTAAATGACAAGGAGAGAAAGGCGTGGAACAGAAGAAGAAACCGATTCCAAAAGAAAGATTTATTGTGGCGGCGGCAGTGATGCTCATTTCATTGGTTATGGCAGTGTATGGGTGGATGACATTACCTGCAGAAGTAGCGACACAGTTTGAGGGCTTTATGAATACGGGAGCTCCGAAAGTTTCAAAGATTATCGCAGTGGCAGTACCTTTTGCCATGAACGGAATCTTTACCTGGAGATCTTTGTCGGAACCAAAGAGTATTTTTATGTGTTTGGTCGGATATGCAGTCAATGTATTATTCTGGCTGAGTAATTAGGGGTGCTTTTTGGGGAACACTTCGAGAAAAAAAGGAAAAGGAGAAAATGCTTATGAATCAGAAAAGAAGTTTGCCAGATAAGTATTATGGCGAAAACGGTATC
>CAYVGA010000177.1:0-3123 GCA_964449855.1 uncultured Lachnobacterium sp. | reverse complement strand
TGTTCTGCTGTAAGTTCCTTGTCAAATCGAATGTCAACGAGATAGTTTTCATAGCAAAGCAGATAGCGATTGCCCGGACTTCCATCAGAGTAGTAAAGTCGATATGCTTCGCTAGCTTTCCATGGGGCAGGATTTTCGGATTTATAGATACTTTTCATGTCATCCGGCCAAGTATCATCTAAAGTATTATCGCCGCGATAATACAATTCTTCCTTGCACCAATCATAGAGGAATGGTGTTTTTACGATAACAATCGTATAGTCAAGCGTTGGCATTTTATCAAATGCTTCGGCATCAAATCGTGCATGCTGTCTCATAACAAATTCAGCAAGTAAAAGGGATTCATTTGCACGTCGTTCTTTGATATATCCGTCATAGTCTACATCAAAAATATCCTCAACCGTCAATGGTAATTCATCCTTATGGATAGTAAAAGTTGCACCATTGTATTCATAGGTTTCTTCGTCATTACTGAAAAATCCGTGATTTATACCATATATCGTAAAAAATGTAATGGCTCCCATCATAGCAAAAGAGAGTACGAAGCTGGATATAACAGTAATCGTGCGATTCGTTCCGGCAGAGGCTTTCTTTTTCTTAAGAAATCTTTTGATTGCATTTACAAGGTAA
This sequence comes from uncultured Lachnobacterium sp., assembly GCA_964449855.1. GTDB lineage: Bacteria > Bacillota > Clostridia > Lachnospirales > Lachnospiraceae > Roseburia. Next base: position 2,493 of record CAYVGA010000177.1, on the reverse strand, counting down.
ATCAATGCACCCATGTATAGGAAACAGGTTATAAAAATTGTTCGTTCTAAAGAATCTGACACAAAAACTAGGGTTACAATCAAATAAAGCAGAAGCGCAGCGACACCAGCCAGCAATCCTTTTTGCAGAAGAGAGGTGTTTGGGGTTTCCAAAAATACACCTTCTTCGGCAGCATTTAAAGCCTTTTTGTGCCATGTAAAATAGTTTACAAATTCCACGGTGCAATATACAAAGAGCATTGCCCAACAGATTCCGGTACTAAGATTTGTCGGACTGGATAATAAACCAATCGGATCTCCAAGCACTCTGGAAACGAATAGCGCACCATTTAAAATCGAAATCAGTAGTAATACCGCATAAGCAGGTAAAAAGCTTTTCTTGCATGCTTTATGAATGATCTCTACTTCTACAACAGGGTCGGTTTCAATCGGAATCGGATGTTCCTGTTCGTTATAAAAAATCTGCATTTGTGCAGAGGCACCAGCGAGCTTCCAACCGGTGTGTTCACAAAAGTCATAAAAACGTTTTTGTTCTTCAGATGGTTCGGGATCAAATTCAGATGCCTTTGGATAGTAAGTAACAGTAAAATGAAGTGCCTGCGGTTCAATACGTTTATAATACCAACCCCAATTGGTAAGTTCTTCAATCATCCAGCCTTTGGAGGCCATTTTTTCAAAATGTCTGCTGATACCAGAATGGTCGTAAAAAGAAAATGGTTCAATTCTTTGTTTTCTGTTTCTCATTATAACTCCCCCCTCTCTAAGATAGAATCTCGTAAACTGAGATTCACTGTGCGCGAGCGATGTTGCATGCAACTATTTTCATCTTTGCGAGCTGCACACTATTTGTTGCATTTTTTACGAAGTAAAAAATGTACGGTAATCTTGTGCTTGTGCAACAATACGTTTATACTCCGCATCCAGCATATCCCTTCCTTTTTGCGTCAAAAGATAGCTGCGTTTTCGCCCCTCAACTTTAGTTTCAATGATCATGCCGGCTTCTAAAAACTGTTCTAATAGATTGTAAAGCGTACCCGAGCCGACAGTCACACGATGGTTTGTCATGGCCGGTACTTTATCTAAAATATCCATACCATAACACTCATCTTTTAAGCAAAGCAGGATGTAAAACATCTGTTCTGTTAAGGTTCGAAATTTCTCTCTTGGCATCAGGCATACCTCCATACTCGAATATCGAGTTTTCTTATCTTTATTATATTCTCGATAATCGAGCATGTCAATATAGAATTCTCGAATATCGAGTTTGCCACAAAAAAATGTTACTGTCACTCAACAACAAAAGAATGACGATGTCTGTATTTGACAGACACCGTCATCAATTCTTCGTTAACCATTTTTTCGTTATTCCGTACTTTCGTAAAGTTTTTCTTTATCCAATTCTTCATAAAACTCTTTCAAAGCTTTATCCGCTTCTGAAACTCTATCATTCATTCCTTCCGGATAGATATCTTCATAAGGGAAATCCGCTACGCGAACTTCATATTCCGGACGAGTTCCATCCTCAGATTTCATATATTGCAAAGTAAAATCCATTGCAACGAATGGGATATTGGCATTATCAAAATAAGATTTGATATTCAGCATCATTTCCGATGCCTTTTCAATAGAAACGGTATCATCTTCGACATAAATGATAAGATGTCCCGCCTGACGACCCAGTTCTCGAATGTCATAGATTTTATCTAATTCCAACGTATTTTGATTAATAGAGTAGGATGGAATATCATAATATTCACCGTTGGCAATCAACTCTTCCAAATGGATTTCCAACGTGCCATAACCGATACGACCGCTATACGGAAACGATGGATGCTCAAAAATAGTGTCTGCAAGGTCACGGTATTCTTGTTGAAGTCTGCTCGCAGTATTAAATCCATTTAAAACATCATCATAAGTATCTAGTTTCAATTTGCCAAGCATTGAAATGTAGAGTGTAAATTCCGTATCGATACTGGATGGAGATTTGATACGTGCATAGTAACCTCCGGTTTTAAAGTTAAATGCGATTCGTTCGATATAGTAATCCGTATCTGCATAGGTTTCTTCAAGATGTTTTTTCGCTGTATTGGTCGCAAGCATTTTGGAAATCGGGTTTCCAAGCACTGCATTCGCAAACCAGCTAAATCCTATAATGAGTATAAAAGCCGTAATAAGTGCCATGATTTTTAAAAATTTTTTCTTCATACTAATCCTTTCGTAAACCAAAATGAATCAAACCGGCAATCATTGTACCGACAGTTGCAAAAAATGAATAGATTGCGGACCACATAACAAGTGTTAGGAAGTCTAAGTGTTCTACACCGCGAATCATACCAAAGGAATTGGTTACGATATGGGTAATCAAAAGTAAACATGGTGTTTGATAGATGGATTTCCATCGAAACAGGTAATAACCAATGCCACCAATCACAGGCATAATCCATGCATTTAAAAATAAGTTACTGCTGCCGGTTAATCCTAATCCAAAAAAGAC
>CAYVGA010000176.1:0-3284 GCA_964449855.1 uncultured Lachnobacterium sp. | reverse complement strand
ATTTAATTTACTACTTGTTTCCACGAATAACCTCCTCAATACTCAAATAGGGCACTTCCGTAAACAACTCTCGAATTTCATCGCTGCATCCTAAAGCAATCGATAGTCTTGTTAATGATAATAACGATATTTGTCCTGTCGTTTCAAATCGTTTTGCCAGATTTTTATTTATTTCTTCTGCCGTTTCCCATTGAAAGTTTTCCATATATCCCCTTTAAAAACAGATAATATTTTATCTATTTTTATATTTTTGTATCTATAAACTACTGTGAATTTGTTTTTTACGTAAAATGAAATAAATTTTTAAAGCAAAAATGGTTTTCTATGTCAAATAAATTATAATTGTGTCCATACAGAAAAAATTGTTTTCCAGACACAGGAGAATTGTGTCTATACAAAATTTTTAGCACATAAGATACAAAAAACAGGAGAAAGCAGCAGAAAACAGGAAAAAACAAGAGAATTTTACGATATAAACGGTGTGTTTATGTAAGACATTTTGCAGAAAGAGAGCGTGGATTTGTTGGGTTTAAGAAATTATTTAGAGGTAATTTTGTAAAGGACTCTGATTTCTCAGAGCCCTTGTATATATCTATCTTGTATTAGATAAGCGATTCATATAATTTTGTAATATCTTCTACACTTGTAGCCTTTGGATTTCCCGGACGGCAAGCATCATCAAATGCTGACTGAGCGAGGAATGGGATATCTTCTGGTTTTACGATATCTTTAAGGTCTGCCGGAATACCAACATCCTGTGAAAGTTTCTTAACAGCGTCGATAGCTGCTTTTCTGTATTCTTCCTGAGACATTGCATCTACGCCTTCAACGCCCATAACGCGTGCGATTTCGCGATATTTTTCGCCTGTAGCTTCTGCATTGTATTCCATAACTGTTGGAAGAATGATAGCGTTTGCTACGCCGTGTGGTGTGTCATATACTGCACCAAGTGGATGAGCCATTGAGTGTACGATACCAAGACCTACGTTTGAGAAGCCCATACCAGCTACATACTGTCCTAAAGCCATGCCTTCCATACCCGCTGCATCACCGTTTACTGCTGCACGAAGGTTCTTTGCGATGATTTCGATAGCTTTGATGTGGAACATATCAGAAAGTTCCCAGGCACCGCCTGTGATATAACCTTCGATTGCGTGTGTAAGAGCGTCCATACCGGTAGCTGCTGTAAGGCTTGCTGGCATTGTAGCCATCATATCCGGGTCAACGAATGCTACCACTGGGATATCATGTGGGTCAACACATACCATCTTGCAGTTTCTTTCAGGATCTGTGATAACATAGTTGATGGTTACTTCTGCTGCTGTACCAGCTGTTGTAGGTACTGCAAAGATTGGTGTACATGGATTCTTTGTAGGAGCTACTCCTTCGAGGCTCTTTACATCTGAAAATTCCGGGTTTGTCGTAATAATACCAATCGCTTTAGCTGTGTCCATAGAAGAACCGCCGCCAATTGCGATAATATAATCTGCACCGGATTCTGCAAGTGCTTTTACACCAGTCTGTACGTTTTCAATCGTTGGATTTGCTTTAATATTTGAATAAATTTCGTATGGAAGTCCAGCACCATCCAAAACATCTAATACCTTCTTTGTAACGCCGAATTTAATAAGGTCTGGGTCTGAACATACGAATGCTTTTTTATAACCTCTTGCCTTCGCTTCGTCTGCGATGGAAGCAATTGCGCCTGTTCCGTGGTAAGAGGTTTCGTTTAGAATGAATCTGTTTGCCATAGTGTTAATCTCCTTTACATTATATATTTTGCCTAGTGTACCGAAAATGTTCCGTGAACTTTTTCGTTCGTTTTCCCCACATGTATTACTTATAAATATTATAAATCTTTTATCCCAAAAATGCACATATTAATTGTTAATAATTTAACATACTATTATAAATAAAAATTATAGACTTGTATGCAATTAAAAATTAGTGTCCACCGGTATGTCCTTCACCATACTCATGGTCATGATGATTACATCTTATCTCATCTGATTCTTGTTTTTCTTACACTTTTTTCTATAATAGAAATATGAAACACTTTGTTTCTTATCGTATTCAGTGTATTGTGAAAATAAACATATGTCAAGGAGGCTCTATGCGCAAAAAATATACCGCAACCATATTTGCTATTCTGGCAGCAGCATTGTATGCCATCAATATTCCATTATCCAAACTATTACTACATCAGGTTTCACCAACTATGATGGCGGCCTTTTTATATCTTGGTGCAGGTCTGGGACTTTTCCTCTATCGCTGCTTTACCGGAAAAAAGGAAACAAACGAACCACTTACAAAAGAAGACCTTCCATACACGATTGGAATGATTGTATTAGATATTGCTGCTCCAATTTTACTGATGTTAGGGTTGCAGCAAACCAATTCCGCCAATGCATCTTTACTCAATAACTTTGAAATCGTAGCTACTTCGTTGATTGCTTTTTTTATTTTCAAGGAAACCATTTCCAAAAAACTAAGTTTTGCTATCATTCTGGTAACTATCGCAAGTATTGCATTAAGTTTTGAAGGCAAAGGTAGTTTCGAATTTCATATCGGCTCTCTATTTGTGCTGGGTGCGGCCTCTTGCTGGGGACTTGAAAACAACTGCACCCGAATGCTTAGTTCGAAAAGTTCTGTACAGATTACTACGATTAAAGGTATCTTTTCCGGACTCGGAAGTTTGATTGTGGCACTCACTATAGGTGAAAAATTTCCATCTCTTATCCAGATGCTTGCGGTTTTGACTTTGGGATTTGTTTCCTATGGACTTAGCATCAATTTTTATATCAAAGCACAAAAAGATTTGGGAGCAGCTAAAACCAGTGCCTACTACGCCATTGCCCCATTCTTAGGCGTTGTTTTTGGTATGTTACTGCTTTATGAAAGACCCGGGATACAGTTTTATGTGGGACTGGTGATTATGATTGCGGCGACAGTGCTGATGATTGAAGATGAATCAGAATCGTAACGTCTACATTCATTTTAAAAAAACGCGGTCAGATTTCGATCAAATGAAAAATATCCATTTCAAAATATCTCTGAAAACAACAAGAACCCTTGAAAATCAAGGGTTCTCGCAGTCGGCGTGACAGGATTTGAACCTGCGACCTCTTCGTCCCGAACGAAGCGCTCTACCAAGCTGAGCCACACGCCGATAAATATAAAGTAATTATATACCATCACACATGATTTTTCAAGTTTTATTTAAAATATCCAGTTTTGAAAGGTAAATTTATTTTATAACCTGCCATTTTTGAAAAATGTTTTAT
>CAYVGA010000175.1:0-3366 GCA_964449855.1 uncultured Lachnobacterium sp. | reverse complement strand
ACAGATAACTCCTTATTATCCTTAAAATATTAATTCTTTTTACTGTCACACACATCCTTTGCTATATGTGTTTAATTTATTGTACCATTTTTAAAATAGAAATGCTTACCATATATGGTAGTACTAACAAAAATTTTTCACATAGAAACCCATAATGTACCTAATATAAAATCTTTATTTCCATTCTTTTCTATCAATATACAAAACGGCAATGCCAGCCAAAGCCAACATGCCGTTTCAACCTACCAAAACCAATATTTCTTCTTCAACACAATATACACACCCACACCAATCAACACCACAACAGCTACAGCTACAATAAAATAGACTACCACAACAGAACTATAACTCAGCTTCTGATTCGTAATCCGATATTCTCCCGGCGTAGTCAATTTTAGCTCTTCCAAATTATCTGTTTGAATCAACTCGTACTTCTCTTTCGATGTATTATATAAATACAAATATTTCCCTTGTGATTCTGCAAGATACAGCCGAATCTCTCCGCATAGAAAATTTCCCTGATTCAGATGAAACGACTGCCCTTCATTGTCTTTCTTTAGCTGAATATCCGTATAAAATTCATTCTGATAATTCACAATATCCTTACCGTCAATCTCTATCGTATATCCCTCTCCCACAATTTCCAAAATCTCTTGTTTCTCATATAAATGATATAACGTCTCTGTATCAATTTTATCCACTTCTGATGCATGTACACTTTGGGCGTACACCTTTTCATCCTCTATCTCTTGAACAGGCATTTCGTCATCCTCTGTACTCACTGCATTCTGATTTACGATAACAGATACTGCAACAGAAGAATCTCCATTTGAGACCATAATCGTTGTGTTTCCGACTTTCTTTGCAGACACCAGTCCACTAGCTGAAACAGTTGCAATACTTTCATCCATAGAACGATAAGTGACTGCCTGGGCTGCCTCTGCCGGTGTCACAGATGCAGATAACTGAAATGTATTGCCTTTCTTTAAAATAAGATAATCATTATTCACACTTAATCCTGTGGTTGGCACTTTCACGGTAAGCGAAACTTCTTTCGTAATATTTTCCGCTGTTACATAAATAATTACACTTCCCTTTGCAATTCCTCGTACTTCACCGGTAGAATTCACAGTTGCAATACCTTCATTGGAAGATTTGTAAGTAATGGTACTGTTGGTTGCATCCGCAGGCAAAACCGCGGCCGAAATGGAAAGAGTTTCTCCTACTTTTACCTCACTTTCGTGGCTGCCGATTTCTATATCCGAAACAGGTATGGTAGTATCCTCTTCCTCTATTACCTGAAGCTCAAATGATGCACTCACATCCTGACAGGATGCGGTAATGGTCGTTGTACCAACTGCAAGTGCAGTGATACGTCCCATTCCATTAATCGTGGCAATCTCCGGATTGGAGGATGTATATGTAACATTTGTTTCTGTGGCATCCATTGGTAAACAGGTAACCGATAATAGCTGCTTTTCTCCGACTACCATCTGTTCCATGTAATCGCCCATATCCAGTTCCGTTACGGAAATGGTCTCTTCTACATCATTTTCTGTAGATTCTTCCTGCGTTGATATATCTTCTAACGTAGTTCCCATTATGTATTCTTTATTATTTGCACAAAGAAAAATCATTATGAAAAAGACGAAAATTCCTAATTTGCTATATTTTCTCATTTTACTTTAAATCCAAGTTTCTCCAAAATGTAATTAAAATATGTCACTTTGTCATACTGTACCCTGGCAACAACAGTCATGCCATTGACGATATTTACCTTGTCCCCTGACTGGCTTATCATATAGTCTGTTTCCATATCAATCAGCACACGAAACACCTGCGTGGTAGAACCGTCCTGTCCCTGCTGCGTGGTCACATTGCTGTCAATCTGTCTGACCATTCCTTTGATCGTCCCATAAACGGATTGAGAAAGACCATCCACCACAATCTGAACTGTATCCCCCTCCTGCATACGTGCCATATCAGCAGTAGAAACATAGGCTTCAATCACCCTATCAGCATTCTCCGGGGTAATGGTGGCTACTGTGCTCGTCGTCTGCACGACCATGCCTGGCTTATAATCTGCAAGCAAGTGCAAAACACCTGATGTACTGGCTTTTACCACATAGGCATCCTGTCCGGTGGAAATGGCAGATAACTGAGCATCAATGGATGCAATCTGGAGTTCCGCTTCCTGTATGGCACTTTCGGCAGATTGCAGTGTAGAATAGTAAATTTCTGATATCTTACCTTGATTTTTTACAACTTCTGCCTCTATCTGTTCCTGACTATATCCATATATCTCGTACATGCTTGTATCCAAAACACTCTGCTCAACCTTTGCCTTATAGGTTTCAAACGTATTGTAATACAATTCATCATCCGGATTCGAACTGTCAAAATAGTTCACATCATCCTTGATGGATTTCACTAATTTTTGATACTTCCCGATTTGGGTTTCATATGCAAGACGGTTACTTTCCAACTGTTCTTTCTGCAGGTCATAATCGGTACTCTTTATTGTAAAAAGGACATCTCCTGCTTCTACCAATTTACCTTCTTCCATGTAACTGCTCTCGATTTCACCTGTGTAGGTACACATCACATAATTTGCTTCCGGATTTGATACCGTACCCTGTGCCTGAATGGTGTATACCTTTGGGGTATGGATGCTCCAAACAACTGTCCCTGCCAAAAACAATCCCACAATGAGAATCAGCATGTAACCGAATACAGGCAGTTCCTTCTCAAATAAAAACTGGCTGTCCTTTAGTTGTTCCAATGGTTGTATTCGTTTTTTCATTGTCTTTTGCTCCTATAAGATTACCTGCCATCTTTTCTTGGGATAAATACATCTGCAACAATGGTTTCATCTTCTTCATTTCTGTCCACAAAAATGGTGTAACTGCAATCTTCTAATTCGATATTATTTTCAAAGGCTTCTAGATGAATTTTGTCATAGGCAAATTTCAACTTTTCTTCTGGACCGATGTATCGGCAGTACATGCAGTTTGGTATACGTATAACGGATTCCATAGAATATGGTGATTCAACATGATGAATGTAATTGTTGCATTGAAGCATCATTATAATTTCCATATCCATTTCATTATTATCATTTACAAATACTCTCGTATACTGAATCAGTGGACCAATCTGTTCTACGCTTCTCGTCTTTATATAAGACTGCATCTGTTTAATTACTATATCTAAATTAGATTTTTCTTCTTTTAATAAAACCTTAATTTTCAAAGCATTTAATAATTTCAATACTTTATTTTCACTATATATTAGTTTATTCATAATAATACCTTACTTTTTAATTTTCTATCATCTTGAAAAAAATGTTAATACTACCGTAAAAAC
>CAYVGA010000174.1:0-3377 GCA_964449855.1 uncultured Lachnobacterium sp. | reverse complement strand
GGGGAATGTAAATGCAGTTAGAAGTAAAAAATCTTACAAAAGTATATGATAACGGAAAAGGTATTCATGCAGTTGATTTCACCTTAAAAAATGGAATCTATGGCCTTTTGGGCCCAAACGGAGCAGGAAAAAGCACCCTGATTAAAGTCCTGACCGGATTATTAAAAGCGGACAGCGGCCAGATTTTCTGGGACGAAGAAGAAATCACAAAAACAGGACATGCATTCTATGAAAAAATCGGCTATGCACCACAAAGCGTAAGCCTTTACACAGGTTTCACGGCAAGCCGTTATATGGCGTACATAGCGGCATTGAAAGGGATGAAAAAAGCACAGGCAAAACAGGAAGCGGAAGTCATACTGAAACGGGTGGACTTATGGGATGTGCGAAACCGAAAAATTGAAACATTTTCCGGCGGCATGAAACAACGATTACTGGTAGCACAAGCAATTATTGGAAATCCCAAGATTTTAATTTTGGATGAACCGGCTTCCGGTTTAGATCCGGGACAGCGTATTTCTTTGCGAAATTACATTGCGGAGATTGCGGAGGATAAAATTGTTCTATTAGCAACACATATTGTCGCAGATGTGGAACAAATTGCGGATGAAGTAATTTTTTTAGGCGATGGTAAGATTCTTCGTAAAGAAAATCGGTTGGAACTTTTAAAACAAGAGAAAAATATGGAGCAGTTATATTTGCAGGTTTATGGAAAATATGAAAACAATGATTAGGGGAGAATTTCAAAAACTGGTTTCCTGGAAGAAAGCATGGATAATCACATTGCTGATTGTTTTGCTGAACAGTGTTTTCATCATCGAACAGCTTCGTGCAGTTACGGATGATGGATATACCTTACAGGAAAAACAACTTGTATTCTGGGAGTTATTAGAACTGGAATCGGAACAAATTGAAGCAAAAATAGAAATACTCCGGGAAGAATTACAACAAAAAGTCCAGAATGACACGTATCAGGGAGACGACAGCAACGAATTTTACATAACACGTCAGATTTTTGGAGAGATTTCCGAAGCAAGGAATTATGAGGCGTACTTGAAGCAGGTGTTTTCACAGGCAAGGCTGATGGAACTTTCCAATCTGGCAGGAAACGACACCTATGCAAAAAGTGCGGCAAAACTTATCCGACAGCAATATACAAAGTTAGAAAACATAGAAGTAACGCCTGTTTTTTCAGATGGAATACGAATGGTATTTGAAAATCCGCTTACGGATGTTTTCCTTTTCATGATTATAGTGTTTTGGGTAATTTGTCTTTTTATGAAAGAGTATGAAGACGGAAACTGGCAATATATTCGGATTATGCCAAATGGAACAGCAAAATTTATCATCGCAAAACTGATTACGTTGTATCTGCTGGTGGTAATTGGAACCGCATTATTTTATGGTATAAATCTAATAATTGCCGAAACACTATTACCATCCGGTTTTTGGGATATGCCAATCCAAGGTGTATATGGATATACAGGATGTGCGTATGCAATAAATGGAGCAGAATTTTTTTCGTTATTCTTAGGAATTAAAATAGCAGGTTTTTGGATAATTGTATCACTTATTTTATTTTTTTGTGTGTATTTTCAAGAATATATAAGGGTAATTGCAGGATTAGCTGTTGTATTTGGAATAGAAGGAATTTTATACTATGCAATCGGCGAATTTTCAACATACGCTTTTTGGAAAAAAATAAATCTGTTTATGGTTTTGGATACAGATATCTTTTTCCAGGGGTATCCGCTTATAGAACTATTTGGATATGCAGTCGGAAGACTTTTTATATATTTAGGCATTTTATTCCTGCTCATGTTTCTTTTGAATTGTGCTTCTGTGATTGTATGGAAACGATCTAAGAAAACAGAAAAGCAGAAAAAGATTTTTTTATGGAAAAAACTTTTATGGAAAAAAGAGGATCATTCATTTTCTGTAAGCCTGTTTCGACAGGAAGGATATAAGTTATACAAATTGACAAAAGGCAGTGTACTGTTATTGGTGCTGATAGCGTTTCAGGTGTATTCCCTTACAGGCTATTATTTTTATACCGATGAAGAAACATTTTATTATCAACTATTTTCAAAAGAGTTATGCAGCCTTGCAGAACAAGAACAGGAAAATTACATTATACAGGAGTCTGCAAAGATACAGGAAAGAGAGAATCTCATTGAAGAATACAACCAGTTATATGCAAAAGGAGAAATTTCGCTAGAAGAATTGCAAGTATATATAGAAGCGCATCAGGTTCCTGCAGCAAAAAAGAATGCTCTGGATCATGTGACAGAACAATTTGCCGTCGTGAAAGAAACCAAAGCAAATGGTTATGATACCAAATATATTGACCAAACAGGATGGGAACGAATGCTTGGATACAAAGGACAGGAAGAAAACCTGAAATACTTTGTTTTGTTACAACTTATGCTGATTTTTATCCTGAGTGAATACTATACAATGGATTACAAAAACTGCATGCATGAACTGATGTGTATTTATCCAAAGGGAAAATGGATGTCTGCACACAGACTCCTGCAGGGTGTATTGTATGCGGTGATAAGCGGCTGTATCATGATAATTCCGCATTATATCCGAATCGGAATGCATTATAATTTGGGGGATTTCGGAATTTCGGTAAAAAGTATCATGTCTTTTGACCCGGGTTTGGAAATGAGTATTTTTGCAAGGGTGGTATTGGATATCTGCTTCTGGGTAGGTATGTCTGCGATTCAGGTCGTGCTTTTGGCGTGGATTTCAAGGAAGACAAAAAATAAACTGGCGGTGTTGTTATTGGGAAGTATTGTTTTGATATTAAATGTGTTAATTTTGTAATTATTTAGGCACTGAATAATTACAATAGTTTTATTAGAAATGTAACAAGGCAAACGCAGAAAAATAAATTGACAAACAAATCTCTGTTTTTCTATATATTCGGCGATAAAAAATCATACAAAGACAAAATAATCTTTTGAAATAAAAATGTTTTTCTATAACAGACAAATTTGGTCATTATTTTGCATTTGCTCAGTTATAGTTCTAACTATAATGGAGTAAATATCAGATATTGTACAATTATAGACAATAAAAAGTTGAGCAAGTTAGATTTGGAATTTTCGATTTTGACATGCTTAATTTTAAAAATGAAACGAAAAAGAGCAAGTCAGATTTAGAATTTTCGATTTTGACATGCTTAATTTTGAAAATAAAATGAAAAAGAGCATGTTAGATTTGAGATTTTCACTTTCGACATGCTTAATTTTAAAAATGAAACGAAAAAGAGCAAGTCAGATTTAAAATTTTCATTTTCGACATGCTTAATTTTGAAAATAAAATGAAAAAGAGCAAGTCAGATTTGAAATTTTGGATTTCGACATGCT
>CAYVGA010000173.1:0-3463 GCA_964449855.1 uncultured Lachnobacterium sp. | reverse complement strand
TAGAATTACATCCAACAAAATATGCTGAAGAATTAGTTAAGAAAATGGAAGAAAACGGTTCTAAAGCATACTTAGTAAACACAGGATGGAATGGTACAGGAAAACGTATCTCTATCAAAGATACTCGTGGTATCATTGATGGTATCCTTAACGGAGATATCGAAAAAGCTGAAACAAAGACTATCCCATACTTCAACTTTGAAGTTCCAACAGAACTTGCTGGCGTTGACACAGGTATCCTTGATCCTCGTGATACATATGCAGATGCTGCACAGTGGGAAGAAAAAGCAAAAGACCTTGCTGGACGTTTCATCAAAAACTTTGCTAAATACGAAGGAAACGAAGCTGGTAAAGCACTTGTTGCTGCAGGTCCACAGCTCTAATTCTTATTTTTTGATAGGAAATTCCTATCAAATATAGATGAGGATGTGCAGCTTGCGGAAGCGTATTTTGTTGCTTTGCAACACCACTCGCGCACACAGATTGTGCAAAGCACAATCTTAATATAAAAATGATTACACCAGATATCGAAAGGTATCTGGTGTTTTTGCTTTTTTATGCAAAACTTCCAAAAAAATTCTTGTGATTTTTAATTGAACAAATGCATATAATAGATTATAATAAAGTTACCTGAGATGTTCGACAATCCTATATATTTAGAACCTACATCACTTTGAACGGGATTCCTATATGAGCTGCCGGATGTCAGGCCGCCTCGAATCAGTGGAAGGCAGAAAGCAGACTGCGGTTACCCACCTAGCATTTTGCTAGGAGTCTAAATTGTAGGAAACGGCATCTTGGGTATTTTTACATAAGAAAACTTGGATAAAGGACAAACATTTCACGTTTTATCCGTAAGATATGAATAAAACAAAAGAAAAATCATATACTATACCAATGAAAGAGGAGTTGCTAGAAATAGCAGCTCCTTTTTGAAAATAAAAAAAGTAGGTGGATGGTATGAATTTTGATCCCAAATACAAAAAGATAACAACGTTGATTTTGATGATTGTGGGAATTTGTTTGATTCTTACAGGACTGATTTTGTCAAAGATGATGAAAGATGCCAATGGCGGGGAAGGAGACTATTGGTTCTTTGAAGAATCCATTTCAACAGGACAACCTGTGGTATTGGAAGATGCATTTATTACAGTGGTATCTGAAGATCGATTTTCCTTTCTTTATGATTATATGACGTATGAAGTGGAGGGGAATTTGGAGGAAGATTATTTTGGTGTTGCTAATATTACAGTACGAGGAGATTGCATCGAAAAGGTCAGTATAAAACCAGATGCTATCGAAGATGTATTGTCGGCTTATACGCCTGCTGCAATTACAACAAAAAATAATGGTGTTTGGAATCGCAAAGAAACCTTGCCAATTTATCGTGTAGCAAATAATCAAGTGACGCAGGTGGATTGGAAAGCGACTGTAGTTGGTGCATCCAGATTGCAGTATATACTGGATAATGGTGTGATTAGTGCGGTTTTAATAAAGGAAGAAATTACACCAACCGATATTCGTGTAGTTATTAAAAATGGAAGCGATATCTTCTATAATAATGTATATATAAAAACACGTTCTAATGGAGCGATTATTGATGCTGCTGCATATTTTGCAGAGAGAGGCGGAAGTGTTCTTACATTGAATGATGGTTTTGGATTGGAACTTTGTGATGCGAATGGTACGGCTATGGAAACTCCATTTGAAGGTTATCTGCATGTGTATGCGACTGAGCAGGGATATGTGGTCGTAAACGAACTTTCTATGGAAACCTATTTGAAATATGTAGTTCCATCTGAAATGCAGATTTCGTTTGGGAAGGAAGCATTAAAAGCACAGGCGGTTTGTGCCAGAACCTATGCATATTCGCAGATGCATAACCAGTCTTATGCTGCCTATGGTGCAAATATTGACGATAGTACTGCTTTTCAGGCATATCATAATACGGGGAGATATCCGGAAAGTGATGCGGCTGTAGACGAAACAGCAGGTGAGATTATTACCTGTAATGGGAATCCGATTACCTGTTATTATTATTCCACCAGTCCGGGCGTAACGAATGACATGACGGCCTGGGAAGGGAAAAATACGGATTATATCGCTTGCAGTGGTATGGAGTTTTCGAATGGATTAAATTTGCAGATAGCTTCGGATTTTTCGAAATTTATTAATCAGCAGACAGAGTGCTATGATTCCTCCTCTTCGTTTTACCGTTGGAATGTAGTTTTGGATACTTCTGAAGTCAAAGATGCATCCAAAGGTGCTTTGCAGAATCTTTCGATAAAAGCACGAAATGAGGCAGGATATATCACTGCAATCGAATTACAGTATGCAAATACAACGGAAGTGCTGCGAAATGAGAATGACATTCGTCGTGTGTTAGGTGCATATCAGACGGAAATCCAGTTAAATAACGGAGAGGTGCGTACAGATTTATCTATGGTACCAAGTGCATGCTTTGAAGTTGCAGAGCTATCCGATGGAAAAATAATACTTCGCGGTGGCGGATTTGGCCATGGAATCGGAATGAGCCAGTATGGTGCTAAAGGTATGGCAGAGCTGGGATATGGTTATAAGGAAATTATTGAGTATTATTATGAAAATGTAGTGGTTGAGTGATGTAGGAAGACATCTGTTGGCTTTGGCTGGCAGATGTCTTTTCGTCTTACAGAATTGCATTTTATAAGAAAGTAGCTTATACTTAAAGGCAGTAAACATGGTTATATGGTTAGGTAGGAGGCATTTATGTCAAGAAGAGTCGCTATTGGTTTACAGGATTTTGAAAAAGTTATAAAAGAAAACTATTTTTATATTGATAAAACGAGTTTTATAAAAGAATGGTGGGATAGTGGAGATAGTGTTACACTGATTACCCGTCCGCGTCGTTTTGGAAAAACTTTAAACATGGATATGTTAAACTGCTTTTTTTCGAACAAGTATCCGAATCGAGGAGATTTATTTGAGGGACTTTCCATATGGGAGGATGAAACGTATCGTCAGATACAGGGGACATATCCTGTGATTAATTTGACTTTTGCCAGAATGAAGGCAAATACTTATGCAATGACGAAAGAACAGATTTGCGAAGAAATTGCAAATTTATATTCAGAATATCAGTTTTTAAGAGATAGTGATGTTCTTACAGATAGAGATAAGATTTACTTTGATAATGTAACAAAAGTAATGGGTGAGAATGATGCGGCTTTTGCACTTCATCAGATGTCGAAGTTTTTATATCTTTATTATGGGAAAAAGGTGATTATTCTTTTGGATGAATACGATACTCCAATGCAGGAAGCGTATGTGAATGGCTATTGGAATGAGCTGGTATCTTTTACAAGAAATTTGTTTAATGCTACATTTAAAACAAATCCATATCTGGAACGCGGGCTTATGACAGGTATTACCAGAGTCAGTAAAGAATCTATTTTTTCGGACTTGAATAATCTGGAAGTGGTAA
>CAYVGA010000172.1:0-3529 GCA_964449855.1 uncultured Lachnobacterium sp. | reverse complement strand
GCGTGGCCTTCTGATACATTAGAAACAATTACATTTTTTCTGCTCATAACGCACTCCTTATTCCAATCATAAAATAGTAATTATTCAGCATCTTCATAATTACATAAAATACAAAATCAAATATAGCTTAATTTTCAAAATTTTGCAAGTAATTCCAAAATTTCTGTTAAACTTTCACTAAGGATTCCTTTTTGAATTTTCTTTATTGTTCAATTTGACAATAACTTTTTTATTATTTTACATATGCAATAAAATAATTTCCACCCTGCTCTAAAAGTCTTGCTATTTCTTCATAACTAACAGACTTTGTCTGTCCACTATTTGGGTCATGACAATATACATAATTTGCGGAATATCCTACTAAAAGCACTGCCTGATCCGTTCCTGTTTTTGCAAACACAGGTGTTCCCTGATCCATAAAATATAAAAGTTCATCAATTACGCTTCCCTTTAATTCCAGTACCTGATAATCTTTAAATGCAGTTTTTACAATTTCTATCGGTGTCTGTCCCGCTTCTAACAGACTGCTGACACTGATTCCGGCTCCCTCACGCCTCAACATAATACTGATAGCTTTTATCAAGGACGTAGCGCCCATATCTGTTTCATTTACTGACAAATTTGTAAGTGCTGACTGTGAATTATTACGCGCTCGCTTAAATATATAATTTACATTGGAATCCACTACAACACCATAATTCTCATTCGCTGCCCGAATTGCCTCTGCCGGATCTTTCGTTGCCAGAAGCACTTCACCTCTTACATACACATAGTAATATCCTTCTGTCTCTAAATCTAAGACAACTTTTCGATTTTCTTCTACCAAAACATGCTTTGGCAGAATCACTTCTATTGTTTCTGCCTTTCCTATATCTTTCATGGTCAGAGACACCTGTGTCTGTTTGATTTCTGATTTTGTTGTAGCAATAGATACACCATTGGTAGCTCCTGCTTCACGATTCATAATTGTATCGGAACCAACTTCCACGTATTTTCCATCCACCTCCGACACTAATTGTAAATACACATTATTGGCATCTACGGATACCTTTCCAATTTTACCTATCTGTGGACGATACGTTTTAATTACTTCCTGTTTTTCTTCCGAAGTATTCAAAATCTCAATCGCAGACATTAGAAACGTCGTATTCCCTGCCACATCTGTTTTTACATCTGTTTGCTCTGCAATACCATATACAAAATCTTCCCCAATAAAGGTAATTGGTTTTACATAGTTCCCCTCACCGGCATGAACATAATACGTGATTCCCATTTTCAAATCCTGCAATGTAATACTTTCACTCACATTTATTTGTTCCGGTAAAATCCATGCCAGATATCTTCCGTTTTCCGATACCGCATAGCACTCACTTGTATCACTGCTTACCAGCGTCTCAACCTCAAAATTGGTGAAATCAATTTTGTAAACACTATTATTAAGCAGAAAAAAGAACTCTTTCTGCTCATTCAAATACATGAGCTTACCTAATTCTGCCTTTAATACTTCATATGACTTATCCGTAGAAATAAATACTTCTTCTTCCACCGTCTGTGATAGAGCATCATAATAATACACACCTAAACCTACAGCACCTTCGTGAATACCACGATTCATATATCCATATACCACGAATGAAATACTTCCCGCCTCATCTACACGGATAATTTTAATATCATGCTGATTCCAATTTTCTCTCTGCAAAATTCCTTCCATTCCGCGGAACGAAAATACCTGAGTTACCGTATGATTGATTCGATCGTAGCTCCACAACTCTCCTTCCTGTACAAACGCAATCACATCACCGGAATCATTTGCCAAAAATTCTACATCTTTATCACGAATTCCAAGCTGAATCGCCGTTGTTCCAAGCAGAAAATCGTTTTCACTACGGAAAATCTGATTCATTCTACGTTCAAAATTCAACACATACATTCGTGTATTTGTCCATCTCAAACGATAGTATTCTTCTACATTATAGTATTCTACTTCCTTGTTTTCATTCACGTTTGTCATAACGTAATTTAACGTAATGACATTATATGATGGATTTACTTCTTTAAAGGACACCACCGGTTCTGTCAGTTTTGCACCGTTAAATTTTCCCCAGGTAATCTGTCCCAGTGTACAAGACAAATCCACATATGCCAGATTCGTAGCATCTCCTGTGGCAGGATCCATATAAGCTGTAATAAAATCACCAGCATCTTTACGAAATGTATAGTCATGAAACTGCAGTGCAAATTCCAGCGTTTCATCCATATAACAATCCGGTGCATGCACAATACGAGTATAATAATAGAAAGTTTCTTCTCCCATTGTAATGGCAATCTCCATATTATACTCTACATTTTCTTCAAACAGACTCGGAAGCTTTATCTGACATTCCGTCTTATCATAACCGGACACAAACTCTGCTGTCTTCTCTTCTACCAGCAACCGTTCACTGTCCATACTTCGAATTTTATAAGAAAGAGTGTCGATTTCCTGCCCATAGGTCATAATCTCTAAATTCAATGCACGATTATCGCCAATCGGCAGCAATCCATCTCGCATTGAAAGCATATCCATCTCCTGCGTATAACCATGCAGTTCATTTAAAACGGTATCGTTATAAACGAACTGCATAATTGGTAATGTGGCTTCTTCCATCGTCATCGTCACATCTTCATTTTCTTTATTTATTAAAAGACTAAATGCAATTACCGAACCTATAAAGATTGCCGTAAGCACAAGTATTCTTGTAATTTTCTTATTCATCTATCTCACCTTACGATTCACTGATGGAATTGCTTGCACTTTAAAATGCTACCACCAGCGCCTGCATCTTCTATTTCTACATCTTCTGCGATATATTTCATTGTGGAACAAAATACGAATCAGACTGCCCAGCCAGCCATCTTCCTGATTTCTGCCCCTCTGCTGCATCTGTATATCTTCTCGCGGTTCCATAATACCTTCCTGCCACGGCATAGGTCTTGGTGGCATTGGACGTGGCGGCATCCCTCCCGGTTCTCCCGGCATACCCGGCCTCGGTGCCATTGGGCGTGGCGGCATATCTGGTCTCGGCGGTATTGGACGTGTCTCCATCTGACCTTCCGGTCGTGGTATAGATGGCGGCATCATCATCTGATACTGTGGATTTTCACGTATAAAACGTTCGTATAAACGACGTGCCTCTTCCTCTAACATATAACGGTCTGGATTCTCATCATATATTCGGCTTCCTTCATACTCCAGCTCATCACAACGTCTCTCCACCATTTCCTGTAAGTCACGCACCTCACGAGGATATAATTCTTTCATTCGTTCCATATCCTTTTCATATTCCATCTCTGTCAGATACATATTCTGCATCGGATAGGTCATATAAAATGGAACTTTATTTCTATAGTCATCTCTATAATTCATGCGGTTTCTCCATATTTCTACCATAGTTTTTATTAATAGAATATGAAAAAACCGCCTGAATGTGTCACTATAATTTCATAATTATTCAGTACCTGAATAATTATGATTCGCAAACCCATG
>CAYVGA010000171.1:0-3585 GCA_964449855.1 uncultured Lachnobacterium sp. | reverse complement strand
CTACGATACGGAACTGTGCGATACGATCATTTACATGAATCACGGTATCACGTGTGGCATATACCGGCATTCTCCACATATCCTCATCACCACAATAGGTATTGTCTACAATGCCTATACTATTGGTCTGGATAATTCCCCATGTTTTGAATGTAGAACTGCGTGGTGCAAGATGTCCTTCATAACCTTTTGGAAGTTCCATCGCTACGCCAAGCGGGATGAGTTTGAAATCTCCTGCTTTTAATTCTACTTCTTCGGAAGCACGAAGATCTATCCAATCCGATTTTCCATCGATGTAATCTAATTTTTCGATTTTATCTGTAAAATATTTAATACGAATCTTTTCCATACATATTGTCTCCAATTATTTTTATCTCAAAATGCAGTGACTCCGTTTACACAACGAAATCACTGCACATTCTAAAATTTCTTAATTCCAGTCAAGAGAATTGTTTTCTGCACGCTTTTCACGAAGCATCAAATCATTTACTGCATTTTTTGCAGATTTATCTTCGAACAATACCTTGTTCACTTCTTCGATAATCGGCATTGTCACACAATATTTTTTACCAAGAGTTAAAGCTGCCTTTGCAGAATGTACACCTTCCACAACCATCTTTACTTCTTTGGTAGCTTCTTTCATCGTCATGCCCTGTCCCATGAGTTCACCGGCTCTGCGGTTACGGCTGTGTTTACTCTGACAGGTTACGATTAGATCGCCGATACCGGTAAGGCCATTGATGGTTTCTGTCTTTGCGCCCATAGCAAATGCCAAACGGGTTACTTCGGAAATACCACGCACGATAAGAGCTGCCTTTGTATTATCTCCATAACCAAGACCATCACACATACCTGCTGCAAGTGCGATCACGTTCTTTAAAGAACCGCCAAGCTCGATTCCCAGCATATCCGGACTTGTATATACACGGAAAGTTTCATTCATAAAGGTATCCTGAATATATTCTGCACTCCGTCTGGTTCTCGCACCGGCTACCACGGTTGTTGGGAGTCCCAGTCCTACTTCTTCTGCATGAGAAGGTCCTGAAAGTACACAAACATCTGCCTGTGGAATTTCTTCTTCTACAATATCCGTAATTGTCTTGAATGTATCGTCTTCAATTCCTTTTGCTACACATGTGATAATCTGTCCTTTTGTTACAAAAGGAGCCATATTTTTCGCTGTACTTCTCGTAAAAATAGAAGGTACTGCTAATACGAGCATATCCATGCCTTTGATTGTACTTTCCAAATCTGTCGTAAACTGCATGCTTTCATCCAATTTGATACCCGGAAGTTTATCAAGATGTTCTCTATGTTCCTGCAGCATCTGAATTTCATCTTCCATAATCGACCAAATGGTTACTTTATGATTATTTCTGGCAAGATTTACTGCCAAAGCTGTACCCCAGCTTCCTGCACCGATAATTCCTATATTTTTCATTATTTTTTCATCTCCGCTTTCTGTCCAATCTTGTTTTCAGTTCCATTCATCAAACGCACGATATTATCTTTATGACGAATAATCGCCATTGCACAAAAGATAAATGTCAATACATTAAACTCTATGATTGCATTCCCCTCTAAACCTAAGATTCCATAAAAGTTAAATACAAATACCTGAATCATAAATAAAAGTACCATCAAAATAGATCCTAAGGATACATACTTGCTCAGTGCAAGACAAAGGAAGAATACCGCAAGACATACCGGTACGCTGCCCGGACACACCGTAAATGCGACTGCCAGCGTACATGCAATGCCTTTACCACCTTTGAACTTTAAATAAAATGGGAAATTATGTCCAAGTACGGCTCCCATACCTGCGTATAATTCTAATACTTTGACATCCCCATCAAAGGAATTGCCGAACAGCATTTTCACAACGACAATTGCCAAAATAGCCTTCAAACAGTCTCCGATAAAGGTAATGGCTCCACCTTTCCAACCAAAAGTTCGAAGCGAATTGGTCGCTCCTGTATTGCCACTGCCATGGTTACGAATATCCACGCCTTTGATTTTTCCATAAATATAACCAGTTGAAAACGTACCAAATAAATAGCCGATGGCCAATGCTGCTAAACGTAATATCATAATTATTTATCTTCCTTTCGTTCACGTGTGATGAATCTAAGTGCCGTTCCCTTAAATCCAAATGTGTCACGGATACGGTTTTCCAAATATCTTGTATAGGAAAAATGCATCAGTTTCTTATCATTTACAAACACTACAAATGTCGGTGGTTTTACCGAAACCTGTGTTGTATAGTAAATCTTTAATCTCTTGCCTTTATCTGTTGGAGGCTGCTGCATTGCAACAGCTTCTGTTACGATTTCATTTAATACACCGGTTGCCACACGCATATTGTTGTTTTCGATTACCACATCGATGGTTTCAAAAATCTTGTGCAGTCTCTGTCCGGATTTTGCAGAAATAAATAAAATTTCTGCATATGGCATAAAGCTTAATACATCACGGATATCCTGTGTATGTTCTTTTATGGTATTATTGTTCTTTTCAATGGCATCCCATTTATTTACTGCGATAATGACACCTTTCCCTCTATCATGTGCAATACCGGCAATCTTTGCATCCTGCTCGGTTACACCTTCGGTCGCATCAATCATAATTATCGCTACATCACAGCGTTCTACGGCTGCTACCGCACGGATAATACTGAAACGTTCGATTTCTTCTACGATTTTGCTCTTACGGCGAATACCGGCAGTATCAATAAACACGTATTCTTGTCCATTGTATTTTATCGCTGTATCAATCGCATCACGGGTCGTACCTGCAATATTCGATACAATCACACGGTCTTCCTGTGCCAGTTTATTAATCAGAGAAGATTTCCCTACGTTTGGTTTACCGATAATCGCGATACGAGGACGTTCATCTTCTATTTCTTCTTTCGCTGATTCCGGGAAATATTTTACCACTTCATCCAGCATATCACCCAGACCTGTTTTTTCTGTTGAGGAAATTGGGAACGGTTCCCCAATTCCTAAATTGTAAAATTCATAGACATCCGCCTGAAACTTCTCAAAACTGTCTACTTTATTTACAACCAGAACTACCGGCTTGTGCGAACGGCGAAGCATGTCTGCTACCTTGCTGTCTGCATCCTGAAGTCCCTGTCTTACATCTACAATAAACATAATCACATCTGCTGTATCAATGGCAATCTGTGCCTGCTCACGCATCTGTGACAAAATAATATCTTTACTTTCCGGCTCAATACCGCCTGTATCAATCATCGTAAAATTATAATTTAACCATGATACATCTGCATAAATACGATCCCTTGTAACACCCGGAGTATCTTTTACGATAGAGATACGTTCTCCTGCCAAAGCATTAAAGAGTGTTGATTTGCCAACATTTGGGCGGCCTACAATGGCCACGATTGGTTTACTCATTTTCTACCTCCACTTAATTATTCAGTACCTTCATAATTAAGATTCGCAAATCCAGAACAAAGAGTTCGCTTGCGAACTCTTCGCGCGCGAGCGGTGTTGCAAAGCAACTAGTTTCCTCTCCGCGAGCTGCACCTCCTCAGCGGAGCATTTTTTGTTTCATAGGAAA
>CAYVGA010000170.1:0-3658 GCA_964449855.1 uncultured Lachnobacterium sp. | reverse complement strand
GAAAGGAGATTTTTACAATGAGAACAATTACTCTTATGAAAGAGGCTCGCTTTGCAAAACAGGGCGAAAACATGGCAGCTGTAGCTCTTCCACACACATGGAATAATCTTGATGGACAAGATGGTGGTAATGATTATTGGAGAGGTATTGGTACATACGAAATTGATTTACCAAACCCAACAGCAGGAAAGAAACAATATATCGAAATTCAGGGTGCAAACCATGTAGCTACTGTTTACTGTAACGGACGTGAACTTGGAACACACAAAGGTGGTTTCTCTACATTCCGTTTTGATTTAACACCAGCAATGAAAAAAGAAGGAAATGTGCTTACCGTTGTTGTAACAAATGCAGTAAGTGATATTTATCCACAGACAGCGGACTTTACATTCTATGGCGGTTTATATCGTGATGTAAACTTTATCGAAGTAAATGATGCACATTTTGATTTATTAAAAGATGGTACAGCAGGTGTATTCGTAACACCACATTGCTCAGGAAATACACGTTTTGATTTATTCCCTGTAAATGCAGCAGATGGATTTATTTCAGTAGAAATCAAAGATGCAGAAGGTAATGTAGTAGCAACAGGCGGAACTGATGCTGTAAATCACACAGACCTTTTAATCAGTGTAAAAGAACCACATAAATGGCAGGGTATGGAAGATCCATATTGCTATACTGCTGTTGCAAAATTATTAGTAAATGAAGAAGTAGTTGATGAAGTTGAAGTGACATATGGTTATCGTTCGTTCCACGTGGATCCTAATACAGGTTTCTGGTTAAATGGTAAGAATGTTCCACTTCATGGTGTATCTCGTCATCAGGATAGATTAGATAAAGGTTGGGCTATTTCAAAAGAAGATCACGAAGAAGATATTGCTCTTATCAAAGAGTTGGGCGCAAATACAATCCGTCTTGCACACTATCAGCATGATCAGTACTTCTATGATTTATGTGATAAGACAGGTTTTGCTCTTTGGGCAGAAATTCCATTTATCTCAAAATTCATTCCTACTGAAGAAGCTTATGAAAATACAATCAGCCAGATGATTGAACTTGTAGCTCAGAACTACAACCATCCAGCTATTTTCTTCTGGGGAATTTCAAACGAAATTCTTATCGGCGCAGATAATGAACCACTTCGTAAGAATTTACGTGACTTGAATGAAATTGCAAAAGCAATGGATCCAAGCCGTTTGACAACAATTGCACAGGTTTCCGGAACACCTATGGATTCCGAACATAACTATATTACAGATGTTGTAAGCTATAACCATTACTTCGGATGGTACGGTGGAGATGTTGCACAGAACGGACCATGGTTTGATGCATATCATGCGCTTAACCCAGATATCCCATTGGGTGTATCAGAATATGGTGTAGAAAATATCGTAAAATGGCATACTGCAGAACCAATGAATCACGACTATACAGAAGAATATGCTTCTTATTATCACCATGAAATGTTAAAGACATTTGCTACACGTCCATACCTTTGGTCTACACACGTATGGAACTGTTTCGACTTCGCAGCAGATGCACGTAACGAAGGTGGCGTAGTAGGACGTAATAACAAAGGTCTTATTACATATGATAGAAAATTAAAGAAAGATGCATTCTATATTTATAAAGCATACTGGACAACAGAACCTATGGTTTATGTAGCAGGACGTCGTTTTGCTGACCGTGCTCCAGAAGAAAGAGACATTACTGTATATACAAACTGTGACGAAGTAACACTTGTAGTAAACGGCGTAGAAGTTGCTACACAGGCTGCTGTAGATCATGCAGTTGTATTTGCAAATGTAGCACTTAACGATGGTGAAAATACAATCACAGCAAAAGCTGGTGAAGTAGAAGATACTATCACATTAAATGGCGTTGCAGAACATAATGCAGATTATACACTTCCAGACATCGCAGAAGCTATGGCTGTTGGTAACTGGTTCGATGATATCGCAGATGATGATGAAAGCGAAGAAATCGAAGTAATCGAAGGATACTATTCTGTAGAAGATACTGCTGGTGAACTTCTTGCAAATGAAGAATGTCTTAAGATTGTAAAAGGATGGTATATGCAGATGGGTAACTTAACATTTGCTTCTATGCTTACAACCGTTCGTGATATGATGGGATTCAAGAAGATTACAGAATTTACAAGCATCAGTGGTGAAGTTGCATTAAAAGATGTAGCAAAATTGAATCGTATGTTAATTAAAGTAAAAAAATAATCAATTAACGTGAAACGTAGATAACAAATAAAAAACTCCCGGCAGATGAAAAATAAATTTGCCGGGAGTTTTATGTGGAAATTTTTAAATTAGTCTATTGGATTTGAGATAATTTCTTTTAATATTTTTACAACACGTTCCATAGAATTGATGCTCACATGTTCATAAGGTCCGTGGAATCCATATCCGCCTGTACCTAAGTTTGGACAAGGCAGTCCCATAAAAGAAAGTCTGGCTCCGTCTGTACCACCACGAACAGGAAGAGATACCGGTGTTAATCCTATAGAAGAAATTGCTTTCTGTGCAAGTTCAATAACATACATGTTTTTCTCAATAACTGAAATCATATTTTCATAGGAGTGTGTAATTTTCAAAGAAACGGTATTTGTTCCATATTTCTGATTCATCTCTGCTTCAATGGCACGAAGTTTGTTTAGTCTGGATGTAAAAAGAGTGTTATCGTGATCTCTTATAATATAAGAAAGTGAAGCAGAAACAACATCACCGGACATATCGGTTAAGTGATAAAACCCTTCGCGGTTTTCTGTGTGAGCAGGTGTTTCCTGTTCCGGAAGTTTCATGGCAATTTCACACGCAATGAGTGCTGCATTTACCATGATGTCTTTTGCTTCGCCAGGATGTACACTAACACCATTAATGCTGAATTCAGCACTGGCAGCGTTAAAGTTTTCGTAAGCAATATCTGCTTCGTAAGCGCCATCAACTGTATAGGCATAATCTGCTTTGAAATAATCCAGGTCAAAATTATTTGGTCCCATACCAACTTCTTCATCAGGTGTGAAACAAATCCAGATATCACCGTGAGGGATATCGCTATTTTTGATTTCTTCTACAGCAGTCATAATTTCGGCAATGCCGGCTTTATCATCTGCACCAAGAAGAGTAGTGCCATCCGTGGTAATCAGACGATGTCCCTTTAATGTTTCAAGGGTAGGGAAGTCAGACACTTTTAGCCAGGTATTATTTCCTTTTAATAAAATGTCCTGACCGTCGTAATTTTCGATAATCTGAGGTTTTACATTTTTACCGGAAAAATCCGGAGCAGTATCCATGTGAGCAATGAGACCGATGGCTTTTTTGTTTTCCATGCCAGGTGTAGCAGGAAGCAAACCGTATACATAGCAGGTATCCGTAAGGAGAACTTTTTCAAGTCCCATATCTTTTAATTCCTGTTCTAATACTTTTGCAAGTGTAAATTCGCGTTCGCTGGTAGGATTGGTAGTTCCGTTCTCATCAGAGGTTGTCCAATAAGAAACATAGTTTAAAAAACGTTCTTCAACTCTCATAAAAAAGTCCTTTCTATTGTAATATCATTTATTCTATTATATTACATTATTTCTTATATAAAGTTACAGTTCACGGGTATATAAATTAGCTTCGTCAAAGTGACGAAATTGAAAAAA
>CAYVGA010000169.1:0-3741 GCA_964449855.1 uncultured Lachnobacterium sp. | reverse complement strand
GCTGCGGTTGCACGCCCTGAAATGTGTACATACAGATAGGTTGCCATATTTTGCAGATTCGCAGTGCACCACTCGGTATTATAGTGCACCCCCAGATTGCTGTCTGTTTATTATGAATAGCGCAAGTTTTCTCACGCTACAGCCGCACATAATGATTTTTTGTCGCATATGTTACGACAGATGAAAAGGATTAACCCTGACGCTGTTTATGCTTAGGATTTTCACAAATAATCATGATGCTTCCTTTTCTTTTGATGACTTTGCATTTTTCGCAAATAGGTTTAACTGATGATCTTACCTTCACAGCAAATCCTCCTTTCTCTGATAAAGCCCCATTTTACACGGGTTGTCACCCGGTTCCCGGGTACTTCTCCAAAAGTGTCCGTATAACATTATAAACACGTTATCTAAAAAAGTCAATAACAAATTTGTTGATTTTTCAACCTTTTTAGATTTTAAACAGTAACAGATTTTCTATTTATCTCTCCAGATAATACGACCTTTTGTTAAATCGTATGGAGACATTTCAATAGTAACCTTGTCACCTGGTAAAATACGAATGAAGTTCATTCTTAATTTACCACTAATGGTAGCAAGAATCTGATGACCATTTTCCAGTTCCACTTTAAAGAATGCATTTGGTAATTTATCTACTACTACACCTTCAACTTCAATAACGTCTGCTTTTGACATTTTCAAAATCCTCCTAAATTAAATCTTTGTAACTTCTGTTCCTAGAAAAGTTCCAGAGCACCTTCTGCTTTTTCACTTTCTGTCAAAGTTAAAAGCTCAGGTTTTCCTTCAGTAATAAGAATTGTATTTTCATAATGAGCCGACAGAGATAAGTCTTCTGAGATTACAGTCCAATCATCATCCAGCCACAACACTTCGTGTGTTCCTACATTAATCATTGGTTCTACCGCCAAAGTCATGCCGGGACGAAGCTTGATTCCTCTTGTTCTTTTTCTGAAATTCGGAATTTCCGGATCCTCATGAAGCTTGGAACCAATTCCATGACCAACCAAATCTCTTACCACTCCATATCCAAACGATTCTGCATAAGCAGCAATATTATTGGATATATCATGTAAATGATTACCAGCATACGCCTTTTTCATACCTTCAAAAAAACTCATTCTCGTTCTTTCTATAAGAAGCTGTGCTTCTTTTGATATCTCTCCAACACCAACTGTTCGAGCTGCATCCGCATGATATCCTTTATATATAACACCTGCATCCAGACTTACAATATCACCCTCTTCCAAAATGCGGTTTGCATTTGGAATCCCGTGAACTACTTCTTCATTCACAGATACACAAATAGAAGCTGGATATCCATAGTAATTCTTAAAAGAAGGAATACATCCGTAAGAACGGATCATCTCTTCCCCCAGCCTGTCAATTTCCAATGTTGACATCCCCGGCTTAATTTCTTTCGCCAGATTTTCATGCACAAGCGCAAGTATCCTTCCCGCTTCACGCATCAATTCAATTTCGTGAGGGGTTTTTATTTTGACAGACATTATTATTCACCCAAAATAGCAACAATGTCTGAAAACACTTCATCCATTGGCTTTGTGCCGTCTACTGATTTTAAAATATTCTGTTCTCTATAATAATCAATTAGAGGCTGTGTCTGATCATGATATACTGTAAGACGTTTCTGTACTGTCTCTGGTTTATCATCATCACGTAAAACTGTTTCATTACCACAAGCGTCACATACCTTCTCTTCTTTTGTTGGATTGAATACAATGTGGTATGTAGCACCACAGTTTAAGCATGCACGTCTTCCGCTCATTCGATTTACGATATTTTCATCCGGTACATCCACATCAATAGCAAAATCCATAGACTGACCTAATTGGGTTAATGCATTTGTCAGAGCTTCTGCCTGTGGGATTGTTCTTGGAAAACCATCTAATACAAATCCATTTTTACAGTCATACCAGCTAATACGATCCATAACAAGATCACAGGTAAGTTCGTCTGGAACGAGTAATCCCTGATCCATGTATTCTTTTGCTTTCTGACCAAGTTCTGTATTATTTTTAATATTTGCACGGAAAATATCTCCCGTAGAAATATGTGGAATTTTGTATTTTGCAGCAATCTGCTTTGCCTGAGTTCCCTTTCCTGCACCAGGAGCCCCTAACATAATAATTTTCATAGTTGTAATTCTCCTTTACAAGTTTTTTAAAACTTGTGCGCTAAATTTGAGTTGCACAAGCATGTCGACTTGAACGTCCATTGGTCATTTCCCTCGATCAGCCCGCTGATATATTTCCTTTTCAAATTTATGCGCATCTAATTATCCTATGTCGTTTCTCTTGAAACGACAATGCACGAATGGAGATACTGAAAATCCAGTATCTCCAATCTACTTTTAGTCATTCAAAAATCCTTTATAATTACGTACTCTCATCTTAGATTCAATCTGTTTTAATGTTTCAACAATAACGCCGACAACGATAATGATTGATGTTCCTGCGAAAGATACGCTAGCGCCAAATACGCCATTGAAGAAAATTGGAACAACCGCAACGATTGTTAATCCAACAGCTCCAATAAATACGATATAATTCAATACCTGATTTAAGTAATCACTAGTTGTTTTACCAGGTCTCATACCAGGAATAAATCCACCTGCTTTTTTCATATTATTTGCAATTTCTAATGGATTGAAAGAAATCTGTGTATAGAAATATGCAAATCCAATGATAAGAGCAATATATACAAGAAGACCGATTGTATAAATTGGTTCTTCTGGGTTACACCAGTTCTGCTGTGATAAGCCTTTTAAAATATGACTACCAACACCTGTTCCATCGCCCCATCCAAAAAGACTAGCAATGATAACCGGCGTCTGCATTAATGACTGAGCAAAAATAACAGGAACAACACCACTTGTATTAACCTTTAATGGAATGTGTGTCTGCTGGCCACCAACCTGTTTACGACCCTGCATTTTTTTGGAATACTGTACAGGAATTTTTCTCTGGCCACCTTGAAGAACGATTACAAAAATTACCATCCCGATAATAATCGCTAAAATGACAAGTGCTGCTAAACCGCCTCTCGCCCATGACTGACCAGCCACGAACTGATCCCAAAGTGTTCCCATATCAGCAGGAATACGTGAAATGATATTAATTACTAATACAATAGAAATACCATTTCCAACTCCCTTTTCGGTGATCTGCTCACCAATCCACATAAGTACCGCAGAGCCAGCAGTCAACGCTGTTACTACAGTAATTGCGGTAAGTACATTCTTTTCTGCAAGATAACCGCTTCTCCAAAAACCGAATGTCATTGCAGATGCTTCGAAAAGTGCCAAACCAACTGTTAAATAACGAGTAATTTCTGCAATTTTCTTTCTACCATCTTCTCCATCCTTATTCAATTCTTCCAAAGCAGGAATCGCAATGGTTAAAAGCTGCATAATAATGGATGATGTAATATACGGTGTGATGTTCAATGCAAAAACAGACATGCTCAGGAATGAACCACCTGTAATTGCATCAAAAAAGCCTAATCCTGCCATCTGGCTTTGGAACCAGCTTCTGAATACATCACCGTTAACACCAGGAACAGGAAGCTGGCTTCCTATTCTGATGACAACGAGCATTAAAAACGTAAATATAATTCTATCACGAATATCTTTTACACTAAATGCATTGCGAAGTGTCTTAAGCATTAGATCACCTCTGCTTTTCCACCAAGAGCTTCGATTTTTTC
>CAYVGA010000168.1:0-3753 GCA_964449855.1 uncultured Lachnobacterium sp. | reverse complement strand
TTGCTGATAAATATTGCTTTGTTTCAGCATTGGATAACAGATGAGTGTATCTCCATCCAGATTTTCTTTGTGCATATCAACGCCTGTAATTCCATGATGTTCATAAGTTTTATAATAATAGATACCTTTGTTGATATTGCAGCAACTGGAATAAACTGTGATTTCGTACACATCTTTTTTCATTTCTACACAGCCGCGGGGAAATTCTACAGAACCGAGCAGATGAAAAAATTGGCTGACACTTTCTTCTTCTGAAGTGCCGCATTTTGAATTCATTTTGGCAAATGAGGCACGGACGAAACGGGATTGGGAGGACCAGTCGCCGGGAAGTCCTATAGCGCCCATGCCGTTGCTGTATTTTTTCAATTCTAAATGTTCAGAGAAATGATTTTCCGGTGGAACGTTGGATAAGTTCATATAGTTGTTTAAGTGAAATAACTGCATTTCAAAGGGTGGGTTATTGGTTAAAACGCCTACAGGATTGTCATAAATATGCAGTCCGTCTTTGGTGGATTCTACCACGATGGAAGAGGTTTTGTCTGCAATCATCCAATGAAGCGGCGAAAGGGGAAGTTCACTTTGAAAGGGTTCGTCCAATAAATTCAGATGGGCGAGCAATGCTTTCGCCTCTGGAACAGTGCCACATTGTGCCAAAATCCAAGGGATGAATTCAAAAGGTGTGATATTATCTTTTCCTTTTTCACAGGGAAAGTAATAGGCGTTTTCGGGAAAATTCAGTCCTGCCATACTAAGGCCTTTTTCATTGGTGGCATCGTAGTAGAGTGGATAGTTGTTTTGTACAAATGCGGTTCCAATCATGGCATAGTGGTGGGAAATGGTTTCTTTTTTGCGAAACGGAAGTGGAAAATTACGTGGTGTGATGGTAATGGTTTCGATGTAAGAATATTCCAAATCCAGGTTTCTGCCGAAATAGTGGTCTTTTGTGGTGAGCGTGATTGCTGTGCACATGGGCTTCCTCCAGTATTTTATATATTTATTAGGAGTATTCCTCAAAGTATTCGAACTATACAGGGGAGAGCGATAACACCGTATTCATTTTTCTTTGTGTTTATTACCCTATCTCAAGATAATCGGAATAGTAACTATTTTTTTGTAGAAATTTTGTAGGACTTAGTATCTGCTAAAATTTACCAATGCTATATTGATTGATATAAATAGTATATATGTGATACTCTTTGATAGTGAGTTAGGTGCTGCTAACTAAAAATAATTACGAAAGGGACGTGATATGGCATATATTTGGATTAATCCGGTTGTCGATCGTATGTATGATGTGGATACGCTCCATGCATTTCTTGACAGGCATGGATACAAACGTTTTTTTACGGAGCAGAATTGGCTTTTTGTGGTGAAAGAGAAATATCGTGAAAAATTAAGACAAAGCACGGATATTGTGATGGATATGCGTTGTCCAAAGGCAAAAGAAGTGTTAGAGGAACTGGGAGTGGAGAAAGGAGTTCTGTTTCCGGATATCCATCCGATTTTGATACATTGTGGACAGGAGGGCGGTCAGAGAGCGGATTTGCTGGATGATGAGAAAATCATTACAACACCATGTCAGGCATTGGCAGATATGGGAAATGCGTTAGGGCTGAAAGATACATATTTTGTGTCATGGAGAGCATTTTTAGAGACTCTGGGCGAACAGCCGGAAGGAATTTTACCAAAAGAAAGTCCGATTCCGACCGGATTTTTTGAGGAATTGGGAGTAAAAACGGATTCCATTACAGGAGAAGAGGAAATACGAGCTTATTTTCAAATCTTTTTGGAAAATGGAGCACAAAAAGAAGTACAGTTGGTGGAAATGCTTTATTGTAAGGATGGATGCCACAATGGGGATGGTATACGAACATGAAACGTGTAGTGTATACAGAGCGTACAAAGGATAAGTGGATTTCTTTGTGTGGACTGTTAGTGATTTTTGGTGTGTGGCTGTTAATAACGGAATTGAAAATGGTTAGTCCGTATGTCTTGCCGGGGCCGGAACGTGTACTGGATAGTTTGCTGAAAATGGTGCACACAGGAGAGCTGTTTGCCGATGTGGCAGTTAGTTTTGGGCGAGTCATAAAAGGATTTCTGATTGCTTTTTTATTGGCATTTTCTCTTGGAATGTTGCAATTTTTGGTGCCGAAAGTAGAAAAATATTATGAATATGTTCTGGAGTTTTTTCGAAATGTACCACCTTTAAGTTTGATTCCACTTTTGATTTTATGGTGTGGGATTGGAGAACTGACAAAGACGGTTATCATCGTCTTGGCTTCGTTTTTTCCAATGTACTTAAATATTGGAAAAGGATTTACAGGTTGTGACAAAGGTTTGCTGGAAGTAGGAGATGTGTTTGGTTATACGCCATTGGAAAAGTTTACAAAGATTGTGCTTCCGTCTGCTTTGGCGGACATATTGGTAGGGATGCGTATCGGCATGGGCTATAGCTGGCGTGCCATTATTGGTGCGGAGATGGTAGCGGCTTCTACCGGACTTGGGCATATGATTTTGTTTGCGCAGCAGATGTCGCGTACGGATAAAGTCATCATCGGTATTTTTACCATTGGTTTGGTTGGACTGATGACGGACAAGCTGTTTGGCTGGATGATTCGAAAGCACTTGAAATATGTAGAAGTGTAGCTGTAAAGTAAGTAACAGTTTCTTTTGTGGCGAAGTATTACAGAATAAAATACAGAGGCAGGAAAATGTATGGCAGGAATTGAGATTTTTAATCTGAAAAAGAGCTATGTGGCAGGCAATCGAAATATTCATGTGTTAAATGGGATTCATCTTCACATTCCGGAGGGGAAAATTACGGTTATTTTAGGACGAAGCGGCTGTGGCAAGACCACTCTTTTACGGCTCATCGGAAATTTGGAACAGCCGGATGAAGGTGCGGTTTTATGTGATACGGTGCAGAAATCGGCTTTCGTATTCCAGGAGGCACGTTTGATGCCGTGGCTTACGGTCTGGGAAAATGTGAAATTTGGTCTGAAAAAGCAGGAGTGTGATTCCGAACAGATTCAGACAATCATTGATATGGTTGGCTTACATGGATTTGAAAAAGCGTATCCGAATCAGCTTTCCGGCGGAATGCGTCAGAGAGCTGCCATTGCCAGAGCGTTGGCATATCAGCCGTCATTCATAATGATGGATGAACCATTTGCGGCATTGGATTATTTTACCAGAGAGCAGATGCAAAAAGAATTGATTCGATTGCAGCAGGAGAGTGGAATCAGTATAGTATTTGTGACACACAGTATTGACGAAGCTTTGTTGTTAGGCCACAAAATTGTAGTGATTGAAAACGGACAGATAAAATCAGAATGGGAGCTGGAAGAGGAGAATGAGAAACGAAATCTTCTGGATTCTGCATATGTGGAACAAAAGAAAAGGATTATTGAAGAATTAGATATGTAGGAGGCTATTTTGAAGAAGCGAGTTTTTAGTTTTATGATGGCTGTTTGTATGATGACAGCTGTATTTACAGGTTGTGGAAGAGCGAAATCAGAGGATGATTTGGCAAAATTGGTGTTTACGTATGTAACAGCTCCATTGAATGTATCTTCTATCGTGGAAAGAGAAAACGGTATTTTTGCAAAGACATTTGAAGATATGGGAATTACAGTAGAGTATGCGGAATTGACTTCCGGTGCGGATCAGACACAGGCACTGGCTTCTGGTGATGTGCAGGTGCTGTATGGAGTAGGTGCATCTTCGGTGATTTTATCGGCGGCAAATGGTGCG
>CAYVGA010000167.1:0-3793 GCA_964449855.1 uncultured Lachnobacterium sp. | reverse complement strand
GTATCCATAAAATATCCGTTTTCCTTATGTGTAAAGTTTATTTATCAAATCATATAATTGTACAAATACAGAGTCTACCTTATCCTCGTTTGCTAAAGCTTTCAAATTATCCGTATTTGTAATACAATGCATAAATAAATCTCTTATCTTATGCTCATTTTCAAGCTGTTCTTTGGGTAAGTCTATTATTTTCTTTTCCAACGCAATTGCAACCTCTGCCAATGATTCTCTTCTTTGGCTCATTCCATCGTATGCAGCCAGACTTCCTCTCGGATTTTGATACGATATAAATGTCCTTTCCAGCATTGGATACAAAACATCATAAATCAATTTTGGCCCAATCTTTCGTCCCAAAATTTCCGGATATACAACCTCCAAGTCTTGTTCTTCATATACTGTCATTTCTTTATGCTTTGAAAATTTTCTCGCATATGCAGCTAATCGGTTTGTAAATCTCTTTTCTGCATTCTCTTTGCTTATCACATCCGGAAGATACTTGAAAATATTGCGTATCTGCCTATTTTGAATATAATAATCAAACATTTCTTCCGCACATAATTTCAAAACATATATCTGACTTAACGTTCCATTTCCAAGAGACTTTAGCATCTGCATACTCACAAATCCATAATCCAAAATCGATTCTTCATGTGGACACAAAAACATGTTTACCATATGCTTATAACCTTGTTTTTCAGCAAAATCTTCATATGCCAATTGATATAAATATTGCTTTGTAACATCACCTATTCCAGGCTGTCCAACTACTTTATATCCATCTTTTGTTAGCATAAAATCGATACAATAGTATTTTGCATCAAATATTCCAAAACAATAGTCTTCTTCATTATCCATTGGATATATACAAACCAAATCCGGCTTCAATGTCTCTGCCTTTGCAGAAATATCTGAATCATTATTTGTCCACACAGGTTTCTCTATAATATCAATCAATTTTTTATTTTCTTTTGAAGCATACTCCCTGCATACACCTTTCGGAAGTTTTGACAATTGCGTTTCCAGCACATTACCAAAGTTTTGTTTGCACACATCCTCCCAAACCAGATTAAAACTATTGGTTCCATATAGGCTGTAACTTACATCTTCCTGACTTACCTTAGCATTTGAAATGTAAGTATAAAGCGTTTTTAAGAGAGTCCGCTTTTTGGTAACAAACTGTTGCTTCATCTCGTTTTCCAAACGATATTTTATGTAATCCATGTCACCAAAATCATCCAAAACGGAGTTTGTCAACTCTGCTTCGGATAACTCAAACAACTCTAACATTCCTGATTTACTTAATTCTCTGGAACACTCCGATAACACACACTCATGCAATCGGCGAAAATAATCCATCTCATTATCAACAGAATTCAGCGTTTGAAGTTCTACATAATATGGTCGGTTATTTTGGATAAAAGCAAATGTTTCGTTTATCGTCTTGTCCCACAGTATTTCTCCCTGACCGTTTACCTCTATCACTTCATGCTGATTCGTGTAAATACCATTCTGAAAATAATCCTCCAGCAAATATAAGGATACCCCCAAACGATTGAATAGCTTGTCTTCATCTTCGCCATTAAACAAATGAACCAACTGCTCTTTTTCGTTATACTTTTTAATCACTTTAAGCACCTGTTTCAACTGCTCTATTGGCTGATCCGAAGAATTGATATATTTCGGATAACACTTAAAAACTTTTTGCTCCAGCATTATCACCCCAACAAAATCAAAAACATATTCAATCTCAGAATTATTTTCTACCACATCTGTCAGAATAATATCTGCATTGGACAAATCTTCAAATTCCGGCTTGGAAGCTTTGACAGCTTTTACAATACCATACTTCTTAAGGATACCTACGAGACGCTTTGTTTCCTCTAACGAAGTATTATTCAGCCCTTTTGCAATATCATAAAGTTTATAATGTTTTCGTTCGCGAAAGAAACCATTCGCCATGTAGGTTCACCGCCTTTATTTTTCCTCTGGTTTTTTAACATACATGTTTGTATCAAAACCAAATAGTTCAACTCCATCTTCTTCAAATGCTTTACAAATTTCCGAAAAAATCATTCTTCCACCATTCTTTGCATGACCCTCAAAAATCTTTTTCGGACTCATTTTCATTGCATCTTCAAATAAATACATCAGTACCTTGCTTTCAAAAGATTTCACAAATTTTTCTTCCTTATCCAATGCTGTTTCCAGCACACTTTTTGCAATAAAGAATGGTCCCAATAATTTATCTTCATTTACTTTACATTCTTCGGAAGATAATTTATTGTTAATCGCTTTTCGCAAATCATTCCAATAAATATATTTTCTATTATTGCTGTTACCAACTGGTATCACATACGAAACAACTTCTTTTTCTTCCTCATCAATACCTATATATTCAAAGTCCCATCTGCGTTTAAAGGCTGTATCCATTGGAAATACTCCCTGATCTGCGCTATTCATGGTTGCCCAAATAAACATATTATCTGGAATTTTAATCGTTTCCACAGCACTTTCATCAACCCCAAGTTCTTGTGCTAAATATGTACGCATATCCTGACTCGTTGAAATTGAATATTCACTTACACCTTTTTCGTTTCTATCTAATAATTGAAAAACATCCCCAAAAACTGCGGCTGTATTTGCACGATTGATTTCTTCAATAATTAAAAGATATGGTTTCGGACTACCTGACATGGCACTTTTCAGTGCTTTTGCAAGAACTCTCATAAACGGACCCGGAACATATTCATAGGAAATTTCCTTCTTATTATTTACATTGTCACTTAAATTCAAATACTGTCGAATTGCCCTTCCGTGATTTCTTTCAACACTGTTATCATTCGCAGCATTTGTTCCATCTATTTTTCGTGTCTTAAAACTGTCATCCGCATAAATTCCAAGCAAAATTGGCAGCCTTGTTAACCCCTCATCCTTAAATTCATCGTAAAGTAAATCGTATTTTTCCTGAGCAGTTTTATTCTTATCCTGTAGAACTGCAATAATTCGCTGTTTCTCTTCGTCCAATACTATATCTGAGCCTGTTTGTAGCATAACTGGTTTATATGTTCCTACGAAATTGGCATAGGAATAATTTGCATGGAAAGTTACTCGCTCAAATTCACCGCCATTTTCAAGCAAACTGTCCTTATCTTGATTAAGCCGGAAACTTTTTCCGGTTCCTGGGGCACCGAAAATGATTCGATTTTTGCTATATTCTTTTTTACATCCCGTAAAAAATGATATTTTTTCTTTTACAAGAAACCTTTCATTATCTGCATCTTCACTCAAATTTTTATCAATAGCCTTTAATAAATGGTATCCATTTGACGTTAAAACATATGTATCCAACCCATCACATTTTTCCGACACTCGAATTAAATTGAGATTTTTTAATTCCGTCAGTACTCTGTAATTTGCATTCGGTGTATATACATCATCTTCTGGTGTTTTTCCTCTCCCTGAAAAACCATAAACTTCTTTTACCATTCTTCTATATACGTATCTCTTCGAGGAATCTCCAACAGCTCTTTTAAACTTTTCATCAGAATCCGGAAATGCCATTATCTTTCCATTTAAGGCAGCCTCTCTTAATGTACAAATAATCGTATTAAAATACATCGTAAAATCGTTTATATTACATATAGCATATAACTTTTCAAGTATATATGTTCCTATTAAAGTATTTGATTCTACAAAATTCACAAACTGATTTGTCAATTGATAATGAAACTCTCCACTGACTTTTATAAATCCCAGTTCCCGCATTGTCCGAATATTTGTATTAGTCGTATCA
>CAYVGA010000166.1:0-3988 GCA_964449855.1 uncultured Lachnobacterium sp. | reverse complement strand
CCCCTTTCTTTCATATAAAAACAATGCGGATAAAGTAAATCCATCTTTTATTTTTCCAGCAATAATCAACTGTTCGATTTCACTTAAATTCAATTCCAGAATTTCTTCTATTCCTTCTTCTCTCACACTTGAATCATAGGATGCAAGTTCACAACAACATATAGATACGACTGTACTTTGACTGCCGCTATCCGGTGTCATTTCCCCTAAAAGCTTCACTGTTTCCACTACTGCTCCGATTTCTTCACTCAACTCTTTCTTTGCATTTTCTTCTGCAGATAAACCACTTTCACCAAAACCACGCGGAAATGAATATTCATAATCTCGAATACAATGTCGATACTGCTTTAGCAAAACAAATTTATTGTTAATCACAGGAACCGTTACCACAGCCCTATCCTTAACTGCCGGCACACTTCGCTCATAAGCAAAATATTTTTCTGGTCTTTCATAAACCAAATCCACTACTTTCATGCTATACGGACTCTCGTATACTACACCAATTTTTCGTCCTGTTTCCAATTCAAATTTTGCTACAATCTCCTCATCAAAAACAATATGAATAGAACCATTGTCTACAAAAAGTTCCGGTCTTTCTTTTTTTAATTCCAAATAACGAATCCACTCAATGCCCAATCCTATGCTATTCATTTTTATTCTCCTCGTATAATAAGTTTGTAAGCACGAAAAACCGCTTACAAACTTATTCTTTTTTATGATATAGATGTATGGACATCTCAGAGAAACTCCCCCTCATCCTATTCCCATCTATATAATCAATAGTTACATTTTCATATGGTTAATCCTGTGGTATGATATCAGACAGAGTCTGATTTCCGAAGGCACTGCTTCTTCTCCTTTCAGCCGGCTTAGTCCGAGACTGCTCTTATAGCATGCAGCCTGGCTCATATGACACATTCCGCTTACACAGAAGTTGCATCCCCAGCCGTTAGCACCAGCAAAAAATGCTGACTGGGTGAATGCTTATTACGCGAGGTTGCGGTCATCATATGATATCCGGGATAAACTTTCCGCTTTAGGCTTCACTAATCCCGATCAGGAAGGAGCGTGATATCATGATTAAGATCAACTATATGTCCACTTTGTTCGTTGGTATTGATGTAAGTTCAAAATCCAATGTCGTTTATGCAATGGATTTTGATGAAAATAAATATATCGATTCCTCTTTCCCTAACAATCAGCCCGGTGCTGACAAACTTGCCGAAATGATTGCCGATTGCATGAAGAAACATACAGAACTCAATACCATTATTATTGCATTGGAATCCACATCTGTTTACAGCATTCACATAGCCAATTTTTTGTCATCCTGTGAACTCCTGATGCCTTATAAACCTTATGTGTACTGTTTAAATCCTAAAATGACTGCCAACTACCGTAAAACCTACGTCGGCATGGATAAAACAGACCATATGGATGCTTTTCTTATTTCTGATTACATCGAACTTAAGGAACTCGGCAGATTCCGTCAGAAGACCATTAAGCAACGTACACGGTTAAAAATACAGCTGACTTCTTATCTGGATCAGCTCTTCCCAGAACTGCAGTATTTCTTTAAATCCGGTGTGCATCAGAATTCTGTCTATGCTCTCCTTAAAGAGGCTCCGACACCGAATGCGATTGCTTCCATGCATATGACTCATCTTGCAAAGCTCCTTGA
The DNA here is from genome assembly GCA_964449855.1 of uncultured Lachnobacterium sp. Classification (GTDB taxonomy): domain Bacteria; phylum Bacillota; class Clostridia; order Lachnospirales; family Lachnospiraceae; genus Roseburia. The sequence goes on along the minus strand of CAYVGA010000166.1, from coordinate 2,307 downwards.
AAAGGCTTCCCACGGTCATTTCAATAAGGATACTGCCAGAGAATTAAGAGTTCTCGCACAGAAGTCTGTCGGTATCAATGACAGTTCTTTATCTATTCAAATAACCCAGACAATTGAACAAATCGAGTTATTGGATAGGCAGTTGTTTCATACAGAGCTTGAAATGGCAAATATTGTCACCTGCCTCAACTCTGTATTTATGACCATTCCTGGTATCGGAACCACGAATGGCGGGATGATACTTGGTGAAATCGGCGACATCCATCGCTTTTCCTCACCTGGTAAACTTCTTGCATTTGCAGAGCTTGATCCATCTGTTTATCAGTCTGGAAACTTTCAAGCCAAAAAGACACGTATGTCCAAAAGAGGCTCTCGTGTACTTCGCTATGCCCTCATGAATGCAGCTCACAATGTTGTAAAGAATAATACGACTTTCAAAACCTATTATGATACCAAAAGAGCTGAAAGTCGTACCCTCTACAATGCCCTTGGGCACTGTGCCGGTAAACTTGTCAGAATCATCTGGAAGATGCTTACTGACGAAGTAGAATTTAACCTCGAATAAAAAGGCCGTATGCCACTAATCGATAAATTTTGAAAAGCACCTTAAGGGAGCTCTATTAAAGTTACCCTTTTTTACCACCGATTAAGAAAATAAATTTTCAACTAATTTAAGCTTGACTTTTCATAGCTGGTCTCATTCGTATATGGGTCAAATGCCATAAGAAAGGCTTTCTCCAATTTTTCATTATCTTCATTTCTAAATTTTTCAGTATCTATCGGCTCTCCAGTATACTTTTCTTTTATATCAAAAAGTACTAATGCAATGGCTTCTTTTAAACGTCTGCTATTTGATAAAGGAAATTTTCAATGTATTTTGGTAACAGAAGCATGGAATAAACCGCTTCTTCACCTTTTCGAATTTTACCAAATTCTTGTTCCATCTGTGAATATTGATATAACTGCATATTCTTTTCCTTCTCTTTCTATAATTTTTCTAAAAAACTTTCAATACCATAATAAATATTATATCATAATTTGCTCATTTTTTCACTCTTGAAAAATTATTGAATTTATCTTCCACCATTAGCAAGTTTTATAATCCCTTCATGATACATTTTTTCAAGAGTTCTTCTTGCCTGTTTTTCAGTAAATCCACACAATAATTGTACCGTAGATTTATTTATATATCCATGTTTCGTAACTATTCAGTACCTTCATAGTTACGATTCGCAAACCCATAAAAAATGACCTTGACGAAACCCTTTATTGGGGTTGAATCAAGGTCATTTATTATTCTTTTATTCGGTTGTTGAGGCTAAACTTTTTTGCCCCTACGGGCTAATTTGCTTTGCCCTACAACAATTGCTACTATTCCCACTCTACAAAGAGTGCTATATTTTGTAATTTTTATTTTCTTTAAATACCATATCTTGTGCCATAATTCTTGTTATTCTATGAATTATTTTATTTTTGAGGTCTTTTTGCAACCAATATGCAACCGTCAATCTCTTAATTCATTAAGGAACTTCCTCTTTTTAGTTGTTTAAAAATTTCCAATTCTGCATCCAGTTCATCATACTTCATCCCATCCGAGCCCCATAACAGTAAATTTCATCTCTTCTCCACTAATCTGGCTTCCCATATAACTTTCGATAAAATTAAAATATCCATCTGCTCCGGATTGTTTTTCCCACATATCTATTGAATCTTTAATTCTTAACAAACACATAACAGGAATTTTGTAATACTCTTTTAGATTATCCAACGTTAGTTCGTCCATTATGTTTTGTTCTTTTAAAAGTTCCATTATTTCTTCATTCGTATATGGGTCAAATGCCATTAAGAGAGCTTTTTCTAATTTTTCATTCTCTTCATTTCTAAATTTCCCAAGATTTATCGTTTCCCCAGTATACTTTTCTTTTATATCGAAAAGCACCAACGCAATCGCTTCTCTTAAACGTCTGCTGTTTGATGTCGCAAATTTTCTATGTATTTTTAATACATTTCCCTCCATTGGAAACAAAATCATGGCATAAACATCTTCTTCTCCTTTTCGAATTTTGCCAAATTCTCGTTCCATTTGTGAATAAATTCTTTCAAACTGATATAACTGCATATTCTTTATCTCCTCTGTAATTGCATAATTATATTTTATTTAACTACAACAATCTTCAAAACCCATGGTACTTAATTAAATCTCATGTCTTCTATAACACCATCATTAACAAATCAGCTTATGAACAGATTTTCAATCGAGTGGCACTCGATTAGAAACTCGATTAAATTATCATCCTATTTTCCCAA
>CAYVGA010000165.1:0-4092 GCA_964449855.1 uncultured Lachnobacterium sp. | reverse complement strand
AAAGAAAAAGTAATAAGGAACATAACTATATTGCATTTTTTAATCCTGATGTAACATCTATAGAGATTGCACATCAGGATTTTTTTAGTGAAATGCAACAAAAGTACCCTCCTGCTTTGTAATGTCTGCAAGTAGTGATTTGATTTCCAGCGAAAGAAAGTATTTACATTCAGTTGCTATTCCGTTATAATCAAAAATCGTAGCAAAAATAGAACGATTATACATAGAAGAGAGCATTATGAAAGAACGTACATTTATCAAAAAAATCATAGATTGGTTCCGTGCTCTGCCGCAGAATCCATTTGCGGCAGATAGTGCTGTAGCAATGCTGGCATTAGTAGGAATCATTGGATGTATTGTATTAGCAGAAACATTGGATACTTCGAATTCGGTCATGGATACGGAAGTAGTAGAGGAGAGCGAGAGTTTATATCCGGAAATTGAATCTTTTATAGAGGAATATGAAACAATAAAAGAGACAGAGGCACTTGAGGAAACGGAGATGACCGAAGCAACGGAGGTTACTGAAGTAATAGAAGTAGTAAAAGATGTTGCGGTTCGGATTACGACAACTTCGATTGAGCGCGATTTGAAAATTAAAATCGTAGATGGAGATTGGGATTTGGTGCGCGGTTTTCCATTTGTGGTAACGGTAACATTCCAAGGAGAAAGCAAAGAGTATAGTGACCATGATAAGGATGGAATTATTCATATTCAAGATATCGAGGGCGGCGAATATACGGTAACACTTCATGAATTAGAAGGGACCGAAATAAAGACCCCTGTGATTACTGCGCAGGTAAAAGGCAAAATAGAATATGAAAAAGTAGAGATTGAAAACGAAATTCAGGACGAAACACAGGTGGATGTTTCCGTAGAGGATACCGGAAATAACAAGGTGGTAGAGGAAAAACCGATTGTGGATACGCTTTCATTAATTGAAAGCACCATAACCATGACGACTGTTCCGTTAGAAAAGGTAGATATTTCTAATCTTCCTGCAGCAGTTGTAAGTGCAGAGAAAAACGAAGAGATTTTACATAAGACAAAAGTAGAAATTGTAACACCAGAACCGGATCCGGATCAAGAAAGCACAGAGATGGAAGAAGAGAAAGCACCTGTAAAAGAAGACGGTGCAGAGAGTGTCCGTGAAGAAAATGGAGGTTCATTGGAATTGCAGGGATTTTCTGTAAATTCCACAGGAGTTACACAAACCATCACGCTTGCAAGTGCAAGGGTGCGTATACCGGAATCTGTTACACTGTATGTTTTTGGTAATGAAGCTTCTGTTTCAGCGGATATCCAATTAGAAATGGAAGATGAAGGTAATATTATCCAGTCATTTGCGTGGGAAATTGATGATGCAGATGTGGCAGAAATGATAGTGGATGAAGCCAATGCATCGGCAAAACTTGTTGCAAAATCGGAAGGTAAAGCAAAAGTAATCATTTCGTTTGTATATATTTCCGATGAAAAGGGCAATACAAATACGCAACAGATCGAGTGTGAAGTAATTGTTTCTAAGTATACAGATACGATAACACAGTTGATGGACGTGGATGGAAATCCATTGTATGCAGATAAAAATGCAGAAAAAACAGCAGTACCAGCTGATTTGGGAACGATAACAGAGTTTTACACAAATCCAAAATATACAGGCTGGCAGTCAATTAATGGCCATATGTATTATTATACTTCAGAACAGATACCAGCGGTGGGCAGTCACACCATTGGGGGGATTCATTATACATTCCAGGAAGATGGTATCTTAATGGAGAGTGAGGAAAGTGTCGGAATTGACGTATCAAAATGGCAGGCGAAAATTGATTGGGAGGCAGTTGCCAATGCAGGGATTGACTTTGCGATTATTCGTTGTGGATATCGTGGTTCTGCAACCGGAGTTATCGTAGAAGATCCAACGTTTAAAGAAAACATTCAAGGTGCGACAGCACATGGTATTAAGGTTGGTGTATATTTCTTTACGCAGGCAATTACAGAAGCGGAAGCAGTAGAAGAAGCCAGTACCGCGATTGCATTGGTATCCGGATATAAATTACAGTTTCCAATTTATATTGATACCGAAGAAGCGACAAATGGACGTGCAAATGGTCTGGGGAAAGCACAACGTACCGCGATTGTAAAAGCGTTTTGTGAAACGGTACGAAATTCCGGATATAAGCCGGGTATTTATGCAAGCAAATCTTGGTTTTATGACAATCTGGATATTTCAAAGCTGAGTTCTTATCATATCTGGGTAGCACAGTATAATACTGAATGTAGCTATAGTGGCAGATATGATATGTGGCAATACACAGATAAAGGTAGTATTCCGGGAATCAAAGGCAAAGTTGATATGAATATCTGTTATACAAAGTATTGAAAATAAAAGAATGAGTGTTCTTGCGATTTGAATAATCATGTGTTATAATATGAATAATCTATTTATAAGGGATTGATAATTATAAATAGACTTTATGGGGAAATAGGAGAAGATAGTATGACACCAGAAGGATTTTTATTTGCACTTATCGGATTTGTTCTTTTTATTTGTATCACGGTTGTTGTAGTTATATCAGGAACTATTGCTTCTGTAATGGGCGGTATTGATGATGATGACTATATGGCAACACAGAATGACTAAAATAATAGAATCTTAGAATGAAATTATATATTAGTAAAGGTGATGAGAAAGAGGAGTACATAACGAGACTTCCCAGAGAGAAACATCCATTGGCTGGAAGATGTTTTGAAGTGCGACTTATGGAAGGTAGCTTTTGAACCGAATTGCTGAACATACTGTTCATACAGTAGTCAGACACTTGCTGTCAGGCTGCGAAAGAATGAGATTTGCGCGAGTAGCGAGGCAAACGAATGCTTACATGCAGTTTTGACGAGCACCGCGACAATTTGAGAAACCCGCAAAGCGTGTTTCTCATAATTCAAGCGTTGATTTCTGCTTCGCGAAGCGAATTTGCATGCAGAAATCAATTGTTATTAGTCACGAAGTGAACAGTAATAAGTAAGTGATTCCGCTTCGTCCCCGTTAACGGACATGAGGTGTTCGCACATTCTGGAAATGTGCCGACGCAAACGAAGGTGGTACCGCGCTAATTCGCCCTTCTGTGCCTATGCACAGAGGGGCTTTTTATATTTGCGAATAAGCAGAGAAACAGCATTTGAAATGTGAAGAATCGACGAGTTGCGCGAATCAGGAAATATAGTTTCCGGATCTGCTTGTGCGCATATTTCATATTAGAAAAGGAGTAAAATAATGAGCAAAGAACTTAATAAAACCTATGATCCAAAAGACATAGAAGACAGATTGTATAAAAAATGGGAAGACAACGGTTATTTTCATGCAGAAGTAGACAGAAGCCGTAAACCATTTACCATCGTGATGCCTCCACCAAATATCACAGGACAGCTTCACATGGGACATGCATTGGATAACACTATGCAGGACATTCTTATCCGTTACAAGAGAATGCAGGGATACAATGCACTTTGGCAGCCAGGTACAGACCATGCTTCTATCGCAACAGAAGTAAAGGTTATCGAAAGTTTAAAAGAACAGGGCATTGACAAGGCTGATTTAGGCCGTGACGGTTTTCTTGAAAAATGCTGGGATTGGAAAGAAGAATACGGCGGACGTATCATTAACCAGTTAAAGAAACTTGGTTCATCTGCAGACTGGGAAAGAGAACGTTTTACAATGGACGAAGGTTGTTCTCATGCAGTACAGGATGTATTTATCAAATTATATGAAAAAGGATGGATTTACAAAGGTTCTCGTATTGTAAACTGGTGCCCAATTTGTAAAACATCTATTTCCGATGCTGAAGTAGAACACGAAGAACAGGATGGCTTCTTCTGGCATATCAACTACCCGGTAGTTGGAGAAGAAGGACGTTTCGTAGAAATCGCTACGACTCGTCCGGAAACATTATTTGGTGATACAGCAGTTGCGGTTAATCCGGAAGATGACAGATACAAAGACATCATTGGAAAGAACCTCGTACTTCCTACTACTGGCCGTGAGATTCCGGTTATCGCTGACTCTTATGTAGACAAAGAATTTGGTACAGGCTGCGT
>CAYVGA010000164.1:0-4105 GCA_964449855.1 uncultured Lachnobacterium sp. | reverse complement strand
TTCTAAGTAATCTTAGTATAGCATTCACACTTTTTATTTGCAATCGTCTTTTTGAAACTACCACTCTTTTCGATAGGTTTCGACCTCCACCTCTCCTAATTCGTTACAGCAATAACTCATTAGTACGGCATTTACAAATTCTCCATTCTCAAGAATAACTTCTACTTTACCTCGTTCATTTTCTTTTGGCTGTCTGCCGAAATAGTCTACGAACCCTTGCTCTGTAAAGAAAAACCGATAACCACCTTCTATATCATTGACACCGGTAAAATTTTCTGTTATCCCTAATATATTTTTCAGTTCTTCTAATTCTTCTTTCTCTGAAATACATTCCATAATTTCATTTACTGCATAACGTTCTTTTACTTTTGATGCAAATTTTCCCAAACATTCTGTAATATATTCAGTATTGCCTATATTTACCCCTCGAAATTCCATTGGTGCCGGATATACCTGATATTTCATGGTGCCTGTATAGATACAGAAAAAATCATTTGTAATAAACTTTGCAATTTCTGTTTCTCCCTGATAAAAACAAATTGCTAATATACCATCTGTACCTAATAAACGATATTTTTCTGCTCCTCGAACCTCAGCTTCGGATAACAACTGTTTCAATACTTCTATTTCTTCGTCATTTAATTCATATGATTTCTGAAAGGATCTGATTTCAACCCGATCTGCATTTGCAGGGTACTCCAGTCTTAGAAAAACAGCTTCATTTGGTACATCTTCTTTAACAAACAGTTCCCAAACTCCAACTCCAAATAAGCCCAATAACAAAACACCTAAAAGAATATATGTATATGCTTTTTTCCGGAATACATTTCCGTTGCAAATATGTACCAAACGTTCTTTCCCATCTTCCCATGTAATGTTCACCTGTTCTCCTACCTTCCAAGTGTTTCGAAACGCCCCATAGCGGGTTGTCGCAGTATGTACCATTCCATCCTCTGTCTGATAAGAAATCACCGGATGCCATGCATCTGGTCTTAACATCTTCCAAAGGCCTTCGCCAAACAAACCGAATTTCAGATATGCCATAATATCTTTCCATGTGCTTCTTTCTTTTTCTCCGATATAGTCCTCGATCTTCTCATTCTCTACCACTGCCGTAATCTTCCCGATTCCTCGACTGTTCTCTTTTTGCATCTTTGCATTATACAAAAGGTAACGAATACCAAATAAAAGTGCATATATACCAAATACCAAACCAAACGATATAAGGATAATCCACACGCCTGCCTTACCATTTATCAGTCCAATCCAGGCAAGCGGAACACTTACAATTACCATTAAAATTAACCATTTTGCTTTTCGGGATAATTTTTTCTTTGGTGTTTCTTTTGCATAAACACTTCTTGGTTCGATTGCATCTGCTAATTTTTTTACATCACTGTGGTCTTCAATCGTTAATTTTTTCAATGTATCCTGGATTGCCTGTTTCTGTAAAATCTCCCCTTCTAGTAATTCCTTTTTTTCTTCAATCAGCAGGGAGAGCATTTCCGGATTCTCCTGCATCTGTTTAATCTCGGCTATACCAAAACCGGCATTACGAAGTGCAGAAATATCTTTGAGACGCTCCACATCTTCATCACTGAAAAAATATGCTTTTCGATGAACGCCTTCTTCTACTTTTGGATTTATTAGTTTTTGATCCATATAAATGCGAATCGCTTTTTCTGTTAATCCTGTCATTTGACAGACTTCTTTCATTTTATACATAGGCGCCTCCTTTTGTTCTTTCTATAATCACTTTCCTGTCTTTAAATATAGTTTCTTTATTTCTATATTTACCATACACTCTTCCCCAAGGGCAGAATCAAGTACTTTTTTAATTATTTTTACTCATTATCTTTCTATATATTCGGCGATAAAAAATTACGCCGAATATATAGAACTCTCCGAGGGATGCACACACGCACGAATAGAAGGATGTCACTTCGTGACCGTGCGTGGTGCAGGCGGTAATTTTCAATCACCGCCTATATATAACTAAAAAACACAGCCCAAAGACTGTGTTTTATACTCTACATTTCTGCTAATGCTTTACAAATAAAATCATCCTTCTTACTTTTTTAATTGTCTCTGTATTCACTCTCGTTACAACTTCCCATAAGGAGTCTTTTTTCGTCACAACTCTACATATGCATATGATACAACTTCTCGTAAATACCTTTCTGTGTCAAAAGTTCCTCATGTGTACCTGATTCCGCAATACCCTCTTCCGTGAGCACAAGAATCTTCTCTGCATTCTGAATTGTAGTAAGTCTATGTGCAATCACAAATGTCGTTCTGTTCTTTGCAAGGCTTTCGAGCGAATCCTGTACCACCTTTTCACTTTCGTTATCAAGTGCTGATGTTGCCTCATCAAAAATAAGAATCGGCGGATTCTTTAAAAATACTCTGGCAATGGAAAGACGCTGTTTCTGTCCACCGGAAAGTTTGATGCCACGCTGTCCGATGTCTGTCATATAGCCGTCTGGAAAAGACATGATAAATTCATGAGCATTGGCATTTTTTGCAGCTTCAATAACTTCGTCCATCGTTGCACCCGGCTTTCCATAAGCGATATTTTCAAAAATGGTTCCGGCAAACAAATATACATCCTGCTGAACAATCCCAATCTGGTTGCGCAAACTCTTTAATGTCACTTCACGAATGTCCTTTCCATCAATTCGGATAGTTCCACTGTTTACATCATAAAATCGTGGAATCAAGGAACAAAGCGTGGTTTTTCCTGCACCGGAAGAACCAACAAGTGCCATATATGCACCAGCCGGCACTTCTAAATTTACACCTTTTAATACGGTATCGGAATGATCATTATAACTAAAAGTCACATCTTCAAAAGAGATATCTCCCTTTACATCTTTTAAGTCTACCGCATTTGGTGCATCTGCGATATCCGGTTCTATATTCATGATTTCCATGAAACGCTCAAATCCGCTGTATCCGTTCTGGAACTGCTCGGTAAAATCAATCAGTGTACGGATTGGCTCTGTGAAAACGCCAATATATAAAAGGAAAGTTAAAAGGTCTGTTACCTGCAATTCTCCCTTTGCAATAAAATAACTGCCTGCTACGATAACAACCACCTGCACCATTGTTGTAAACGCATGGATACCTGCATGGAAACTTCCCATAAAGAAATAACTGTTTTTCTTTGCAGATAAAAATCCATCGTTACCAATTTTGAATTTTTCATTTTCTATGTCCTCGTTGGCAAATGATTTTACCACACGGATACCGGAAAGATTGTCCTCAATCTGACCATTGATTTCCGCAATCTTCTGACGGTTTCTGCGGAATGCCTTACGCATATGCTTGTTTAGGAAAAATGCATAGGCAAACATAAATGGCAGTACAATAAATGATGCAATCGTTAATTTGTAATTGATACTGGTCAAAATCACCAAAGCACCGGAAATCTTTAACACCGAGAGAATGATATTTTCTGGTCCATGATGCAATAACTCCGTGATATCAAACAAGTCGCTCGTAATACGGCTCATGAGCTGTCCGACTTTCTGATCATCATAAAACGAAAACGACAGCTTCTGCATATGATTGAAAATCTCTGCACGCATGTTATATTCAATTTTTGCACCCATGACATGTCCATAATTTCCAATAAAAAATTTGCAGAAAAAATCCAGCCCTATCAGCACCAAAAGCATCAGTGCAACCTGAACAATTTTTTCTAAAATTACATCTGCCGGCAGATAAATCAATGTATTGGTTACATAACGTACAATGAGTGGAATTGTCAGTGCAATCCCTGCGGATAATGTAGCAAAAAACATATCCGCACAAAACAAACCAAAATATGGTTTGTAATAAGATATCAGTTTTTTCATAATGTATTACCTCATTTACAATTCTTATACTCAAAACAGCAAGTGCTTTGAGCTGTCCTGAATAGTTACATTTTATCAATAAATTTACATTCTGTCAAAACAGACAATTGATTTTACACAATCTATCTGAACAAGTCAAAGACATCCATCTTGCCAACGACAGACTTCTAGCGGGTGTCACCTATAACAAACAGATTACTATACATACTTGAATTTTCATATAAAAAACTTTATACTTTATCTAA
>CAYVGA010000163.1:0-4120 GCA_964449855.1 uncultured Lachnobacterium sp. | reverse complement strand
TTGAAAACAGAAATTTTTCAGTAACTGCACTTGGTTTTCAAGGTCTTTCTTTTGTAATTTACGTAATTCATTTACATCCGTATTTTTATACAAATCTCTTTTCACAAGATAATCATCTTCTCTTCTACTAAATCTATACCACATGGATTTTATATTTGCATCGTTTTCAGTCGTTGCCCAATCGGAATATCCATTGTTTGTTACAACGCTTCCAAGATGCTGAAATATTTCGTTTTCGTATTCAATGGAAGATTTTAACCAGTTCTCACTATCCAAGTACATCACAATTCCACATTGGTCGAATCTGTGCTCACTTTCGAACTCTGTTTTTACAGTAAACGAAAAGTATTTTTCCTCTGTCTTCATTTGAAAAACAGGTGCGTTATCATTTCGAAAGTGATAATAGGTTCTCTGCCATAAATCCGTGTGTGGATTTGTTATAATTTCAATCTTATCATCGGATATTGAATACTCCGCTGGTTCTCTTGTCCATGTAAATTTATTTATATCTATGTTCATCTTTCTCCTCAGAATTTCTTCTCTGTTCGTTCTGTTTTAAATTGTGTATTCTATTTCCAATATTCTGTCAATTTCTCATCAATAACCGCTATTTTTTCCTTGCCCCTAATGTCATCATAAAAGGCAAGTTTCCCAATTTCTTCTTTGTCTGTTCTGTATTCTTCAATAATTTCCAGATATTCTTTCGATAATGTAACACCATACAGTCCACCATATTCATAATGCCATTCCGGATTAAAATATCCGGGAGCCATTTTGTAATATAGCAGCCCTAAATATTCAAAATCTACATTTGTTATGCCTAATTCTTCCTCACATTCACGAATAATACATTCCCGCAAACTTTCGTTTTCTTCTCTGCATCCGCCAAATATTTCCCAATCCTGACGCCATCTGTTCCAGCCCATAAGATAATCATTTTCTATTTTTACAACCGCCAGACAATGGGTAATCGGTTCATATTGCTTATCAGCACTCTCTTCATTTACTTCAAGAATATCGAGCAGTTCATTGCCTTTGCCATCTATAATGATCATATAAATCCACCTCCACGAAATTGAAGATTTACCATAACTCTTAGGTCTATACAATGATCACTACCACTCCAGACCTAAAAAACATAATACACCGTTAAATTTAAGCCCTTTTTTCTATGCATTAGGTCTATGCAGAAAACACCTCTCTCTCAGGGAAAGCAAATTGGCTAATCCCTTTCCCTACAGCAAAACCTTTTTTCATATAGACCTAATCCGGCATTTTTCCAGCGAAATTTCAGTGATTTTTCCGTGATTTTAGGTCTGACAACACACTATTTCTGTATAGACCTAAAATCAGCAAAAAATTGCCAACTCCTACTGCATCTTCCCACGAACACAAGTCCACGCAACAAGAACGAATCTCGCTTTGCGGGATTCTCCGCCTGGGACGAATCGATTTATCAACATATTCCACTACGCCACAGTGCAATCCTCAACAAAACGCTTTTATTTACTATGAAATACCCTTATTTGAAATGAGAACCACTAACCAGTGGTTCTCTGAATTTCAATAATATTTTCAATTTGACGAAGTCTCTCAATGAGGCTATTTACCTGCTGTCTTCCCTTGGTATTGAAAGATACCTCAATGGTAGCCACACCCTGTTTATTGGAACGGGAATGAATACCTAAGATATTGATATCACGTTCTGCAAAAACCCTGGATACATCTACTAAAATACCCGGTTTATCATTACAGAAAATCTTAATTTCCGTAAAGTATTCACCCAATTCCTCCAATTCTGCATCTGTCTGCCACTCTGCTTCAATCAGACGTACACGTTCTGCATCTGTAAGATTCATCATATTAATACAGTCTGTTCGATGAATAGAAACACCACGGCCGCGGGTAACAAATCCGATGATTTCATCTCCCGGAACCGGGCTGCAGCATTTTGAAAAATGCACAGCCATATCGTAAAGACCTTTTACCACAATGCCGCTCTTGGATTTTTGTCTCTCAGGTACTGCTTTGTTTTCAGAAATCGTTTCTAAAACATCTGCATCCGTCATCTGAATGACATGATCTTTCTTGTACTCCTCGTACATACGATTGACTACCTGACCTTCTTTGATGCCGCCATGACCAATGGTTGCAAGACAGTCTTCCCAATTGTGGAAGCCATATTTACGCTGCACTTTTTCCTGATATTTGGATTTAAAAAAGTCATGATAAGGTAAGCCTTTTGATTTGGCATAAGCAACCATCATTTCCTTACCTTTCGTAATGTTATCATCTTTTGACTGACTTCTAAACCACTGATTAATCTTTGTTTTCGCCTGTGAACTCTTTACGATATTTAACCAGTCATGGCTAGGTCCTTTGGAGTTCTGCGAAGTAATGATTTCGATACGGTCACCATTTTGGATAACATAATCGATATTCACAATTTTTCCATTTACCTTGGCTCCCACCATCTTGTTTCCGACTGCTGAATGAATACTGTATGCAAAGTCGATTGGAGTCGAACCGTTTGGCAGATTCTTTACTTCACCATTTGGTGTGAAACAAAATACCGCATCGGAGAACAAATCCAAATCACTCTTTAATAACGACATGAATTCGCGATTATCCGACATATCCTGCTGCCATTCTAAAATCTGTTTGAGCCAGCTTAATTTTTCTTCTTCGGAACGTGCCATGGATGTAGCATTTCCGTTGTTGCTTTCTTTGTATTTCCAATGTGCTGCGATACCGTATTCCGCAGTACGATGCATGTCTTTGGTACGAATCTGGATTTCAAATGGTGTACCACTTGGACCAATCAATGTAGTATGAAGTGACTGGTACATATTTGGTTTTGGCATGGCAATATAGTCTTTAAATCTTCCTGGAAGTGGAATATATTTTTCATGCATAATACCAAGCACTGTATAACAATCCTTTACAGAATCTACGATAACACGAATCGCAAACAAGTCATAAATCTGGTCAATCGTTTTATCCTGATTCACCATCTTCTTATAAATACTAAAGAAATGTTTCGCACGGCCGGAAATCTCGGCTGTTACGCCAGCTTCCACAACCTGTTCGCGTACCATTTCTACCAAACTATTGATATATTCTTCACGTGTATCCTTACGCACTGCAACCTTTTCTACCAAGTCATAATACGCTTCCGGATTCAAATATTTTAATGATAAATCATCTAATTCGATCTTGATACGGCTGATACCAAGACGCTGTGCAATCGGACAATAAATCTCCTGTGTCTCACGAGCAATACGCTGCTGACCTTCTTTTGACTGATGCTGCAGCGTACGCATATTGTGCAGTCGGTCTGCCAGCTTAATCATAATGACTCGAATATCTTTCGCCATTGCCAAGAACATCTTGCGGAGGTTTTCTGCCTGCATTTCCAGACGGTTTTCATTTTTATCCTTTGGATTTTTAATGCTGTCTGTAAAATGCAGATTTTTTAATTTCGTTACACCATCCACCAAAAGCACCACTTCTTTTCCGAACTCTGCCTCCATTTCAGCCTCTGTCATAACCGTATCTTCCAATACATCATGCAAAAGACCTGCAGCGATGGTTTCCTTATCCAATTCCAGTTCTGCCAAAATGATCGCTACACTCAGTGGATGAATGATATAAGGCTCACCCGATTTACGCATTTGTCCGGCATGCGAATCATACGCAATCCTGTATGCCCTTTCCACCAAAGAAATATCCGTAGATGGATGATATTTTCGAATACTGCGAATCAGCTCTTCGTACAAATCATCCGGGCTCGTAAATTCCTTGATATTTTTGATATTATTGCTGCCTACTCGAAATTCTTTCTCTAATCGTTCAAGTTCTTCAATCGTATACTCTGCCACAGGATTCACCTCGCATTTATAAAGATTTCGTAACTATTCAGTACCTTCATAGTTACGATTCGCAAACCCATGAAAAATCAGCTTCGCTGATGGGTTTGCTCACTCTTGAATCATGTTCATACGCTCAAAACAGCAAGTGTTTTGAGCTGTCCTGAATAGTTACAAGATTTGATAATATTTAATAATATTTAATTATATTTTATAAATCGACAAATTGCAATATTTTACGACATCTATTT
>CAYVGA010000162.1:0-4123 GCA_964449855.1 uncultured Lachnobacterium sp. | reverse complement strand
AGTCTCCACATGATAAGTATTCGGAAACATATCCACACAACAAATCTTCTTCACCTCATACCCCCTCGCCAGGAAAATCTCCAAATCCCTCGCAAGACTGGTTGGTTTACAAGAAATATAAATCATATTCTCTACCCCATAAGCGATAATCTTTTCAATCGCCTTTGGATGAATTCCATCACGTGGTGGGTCAAGCACAATATAGTCCGGCTTCTCCTCAATAGTGTCTAACACTTTCAGCACATCGCCAGCTAAGAACTTACAATTAGAAAGTCCATTAAGTGCCGCATTTTCCTTTGCAGCCTCCACTGCTTCTTCAATAATTTCTACACCAACAACCTCTTTTGCCACAGGTGCCAGCATCTGGGCAATCGTACCTGTGCCGCTGTATAAGTCATATACCGTTTTTTCACGAAGTAAATCCGCATCATCCGAAAGAATAAACTCTCTAGCCGTTTCGTAAAGCACTTCTGCACCAAGGGAGTTGGTTTGGAAGAATGAGAATGGAGAAATCTTAAATTTAAGTCCTAATAATTCTTCATAGAAATAATCCTGACCAAATAAAATCTCTGTAGCATCGTTACGGATGACATCTGCCAGACTATCATTTTTTGTATGAAGCACACCTTTCAATTCACCTTTCAACGGCAGGGCACAAAGCATATCCTTCCACTGATTCAGCAGTTCTTCCTCACTTACACCATCCAACGAAAGATATGACATATCCTCAGTATCCTGGCCTGCAAATGCACCAGCCTGCAACAATGCATCATACTGTGTTGTAGTCACCAAATCCACCAAAATCTCCTGTGTTTTTACTGCTTTACGCACCAGCAGATGACGCAGATATCCCACATGTGTTAATCGATGGAAAAATGTCAGACCTCTTTCGCCAAAAAATTCTACAGTTGCTTTTAAAATGCTACGAAAATCTTCATCCACAATCTGACATTCCGTAACAGTCAAAATATCATAAAAACTACCACGTTTATGCTGTCCCAAAGCTAACGGACCACCTTTAAATGCATCACCAAACGAAAACTCCATCTTATTACGGTACTCTGCCTGCTTTGGACTTCCCTTGATGCCAAGCCATTTATATGCACATGCATCTCCGATAGCCTCTTCCATCATGCCGCGTACCTGTGACCCTTTCAACTTTAATTGTTCTTCATACGGAAGACTTTGATAGGTACAGCCGCCACACTCCCCAAAATGCGGACAGGATGGCTCAACCTCTAAAGCAGACTTTTCAATTGTTTCTAAAAGTCTGCCCTCCGCTTTTCCTTTTCTGACTTTATTGACAAGGAAAGAAACCTTTTGACCCGGAATGGTGTTCTTTACAATGACACGCTCTCCCTCATCTGTAACTGCAACACCTTTATTTGGAAATACAATATGATCAATACGACCTTCTGCAATCTGTCCTTTTTTCATAAAAATCATTCTGCCTTTCTATTTCAAAATTTATTTCTAACTCTTACGCTCAAAACAACAAGTATTTTGAGCTGTACTGAATAATTATAATGTATGATACCTTATTTTCTCACAAAAGGCAAATACAGAACTCCATAAAAAGAACCAGCAACACGCTTGAAAAATTTCAAGGTGTTCTGGTTCATTTTACACACTTTTCATAATTTACTTTTATTCTTCTTCGAAGATTCCGCTATCTTCTTTTGTTTCTTTTTCTTCTACTGGTTCTTCTTCAATAATGATGATTTCATCATCTTCAAAAAAATCATCCTCAAATTCATCTTCGAATTCGTCTTCTTCGAAATCTTCTAAATAATCTGGTTTAAAGAAACGATAAACTGCATATACAATCGCTGCAATTACAGCAATTATAGCAATCACTACCAATGCGATTACGATTGGATTGCATTTCTTTTCTTCCTTAATCAGTTTTTTCAATTTTAATTCATCAATTAAATCTCTTAAATTGTTCATTAAAATCCTCTCCTTTCTACATTTTACATCACACGAAGACAGTGTCTTCCGAATTTCACTTATCCACATTATAGCATAGTTTTTCCCATTTTCCTATAAAAAAATACATTTTTATATTTTTTTAAGTTTTGCAAACGAGGCAAACATTTTCTTCGTGCCGACTTTGTCAAAATCCACTGTTACTTCATAATCTCTGCCGCCTTCAACAATTGCCATTACTTCACCATCGCCAAATTTAATATGGCGTACACGGTCACCCACCGCATAATTCAATGCAGCACTCTGTGTATTTACAGAAGAAAATGTCCGCTGATTGCCAACAGGTGTATATACCGGTATTTTACTCTTAGAAGCATCAAATGTACTGCCTTGATAACGCTGGTCATATGCTGAATTATTTGCACTGGAACTATTGCCGCCAGCACCGTATGTACTATAGGAAGTCACGGATGTGCGGAATGCCTTTTTTGCTCTTTGGTAAGCATCATCTATCACCGACTCTTCCACCGGCTTTGGTTCATATATCGTTCCGCCAATTAAATGCTTTGGAATCTCTTTCACAAAACGCGATACCCGGTTAAACTGCATATTCCCACGTATACGACGTGCCCTTGCTGCTGTAATTGTCAGATGTTCTTTGGAACGGGTAATTCCTACATATGCCAGACGGCGTTCTTCTTCCACTTCATTTGTTGCATCATCACTGATAATCGACATATAACTTGGAAACAGTCCATCCTCCATACCAGCCAGATAGACATTTGGAAATTCCAGACCTTTTGCACTATGTAAAGTCATCAATACGACATAGTCACTGTTCTCATCAAAACTATCGATATCAGCTACCAATGCAACCGCTTCCAAAAAGCCGCTCAGCGTTGGATTCTCTTCACCCTCTTCATAATCCACGATCTTACTGATTAATTCATCAATATTCTCAATACGTGCCTGTGCTTCGTCTGTTCCCTCTTCTTCCAGCTCTTTCACATAACCGGTTGTTTCAATGATTTCTTCCATCAATTGTGACAAAGAATAACCATTCTCCAATCTGCTTCGCATGGACTGAATAAACAATACAAATGGCCGAATCTTATCTGCTGCTTTTCCGAGTCCCGCAATATCCCCTGCCATACGAAGGGCTGTATAAAAACTCAACTCATGCTCTATCGCATATGCTGTTACTTTATTAATAGAGGTTGTACCAATCCCTCGCTTCGGCACATTGATAATACGCTTTACCGCCAAATCATCACGCGCATTATCAATTGTTTTCAAATATGCGAGCAAATCCTTGATTTCCTTTCTGGAATAGAAATTCACACCACCAACAATCTTATATGGAATATTTGCTGCAACAAACCGTTCTTCGAACAAACGGGATTGTGCATTGGTTCGATACAAAATCGCACAATCTTTATACGTATATTCACCCTTTCGCACTTTGGAAGCAATATTTCTCACCACATAATCAGCCTCTTCATAGTCGTTTTCTAATTGTTCAAAACAAATCTTTTCTCCTTTTTCATTATTCGTCCAAAGTGCCTTATCTTTACGGCCAATATTATTTGCAATCACGCCATTGGCAGCATCCAGAATATTCTGGGTCGAACGATAATTCTGCTCCAATTTAATCACTGTAGCATCTGGAAAATACTTTTCAAAATTCAAAATATTATAAATATTCGCACCACGGAACTTATAAATGGACTGGTCATCATCCCCCACCACACAAAGATTCTTATACTTTGAAGCAAGAAGACGAATCAGCTCAAACTGTGCCGTATTCGTATCCTGATACTCATCCACCATAATATAACGGAAACGTTCCTGATAAGAATTCAAGACCTCTTTATCCAGCTTAAACAATTCCACCGTTTTGAAAATCAAATCATCAAAATCCAGTGCATTATTCTGCCTTAATTCTCTCTGGTACTCTGCATATACCTGCGCCTGAATCCGCTTATTATAATCTCCTACCGCACGATTCGCAAATTCAATCGAATCTATCAGTTCATCTTTCGCAGAAGAAATTACACCTAAGAATGTCTTCTCTTTATGAATCTTTGTATCAATCTTCAGACGCTTGCAAATATCCTTCATCAAAGTCTTCTGGTCATCCGAATCATAAATGGTAAAATTCGTATCATACCCCAGACGGTCAATGTATCTGCGA
>CAYVGA010000161.1:0-4126 GCA_964449855.1 uncultured Lachnobacterium sp. | reverse complement strand
TACACCAAAGCCATATTTTTTCATAATTGTCCCCTCCGACTTATTATATATTTTTTATATTTATCACTATCTTATCACAACTGGCTCTAACTCGCCACAAGATTTTCGTCTTATTTCGGACTTTTTACCAAAATTGTAATTGATGCTCCCTCCTCCTACGGAACAGACTCTCCATTGTCCGGTGTTTCACCTTCTTCCGGAATGTCTCCATCTTCTACCGACACTTCATCTTCCTCTGGAATACCTCCATCTTCTACCAATCCTTCATCTTCTTCTGAAATGTCTCCATCTTCTATCGGTATTTCACCGTCTTCTGAAATATTCTCTTCATTCACCGGAGTATCTTCTCCCTCTATCGCTGCTTCGCCTTCCTCCGGAATATCTTCATCTTCTATCGGTATTTCACCATCTACAAGCTCATCTTCCTCCACCGGCTCCTCCGGATAATGCTCATCCAAAAATTCCTGCGACAACCGTGCATACGGAAGAAAATCCAATGGTTCCAATCCCTGATTTGCAAATGTCATAAATGATTTCCAAATCTGTGCAGGATACGAAGCCCCCTGCAATTCTTTGATTTCCTGTGGAATATCACAGCCAACCCACACACTGGTCGTATAATGTCTGGTATAGCCAACAAACCATCCATCTTTGTTATCGTTGGTTGTTCCTGTTTTTCCGGCACATGGCATCCCATCCAAACGGGCATATTTACCGGTTCCATCTATCATGGCTGTTTCCAGCACATCCGTCATCATGCGTGCCGCTGTCTCACCGTAAATGCGGGTTTCTTCCTGTGTGCTTATGTATACAATATTCTGGTCTGCATCAATAATTTTTACGATGCAGGTTGGTGTACGGTATAGACCATCATTTTCTAATGTCGCAAATCCTGCTGCCATCTCAAGCGCTGACATGCCTTTTGTAAAGCCGCCAAGTGAAGTTGCCAAAGCAATATCTTTCGACTCAATTTTTGAAAAATGCATGTTTTTTAAATACTGCAATCCCGCTTCCGGTGTAATCTGCTCATACAAACGCCATGCCACAGCATTTAACGATTGCTCTACCGCATAGCGCGTAGTGACTTCGCCATGATAATAGCTTGCCTTTGGTCCACCTTCGATTTTTTCATCGAAAACCATTGTCTCCGGTGTATTTCCCAATTCAAAAAATGGTGTGTACACAAGCAATGGTTTTATCGAACTTCCCGGCTGACGGAATGACTGGTATGCACGATTCAAAGTATAAATACCAATATCCTGTTCACGTCCGCCCACAATCGCTACAACATACCCTGTGTCATTATCAATACATACAGAAGCCCCCTGCAGCTTATATACACCATCCTCATTTACATCCGTATAACCGCTTAGCACTTCATTCAGCGAGCTTTGTAATGCCTCCTGTTTATCCATTTCAATACTGGTATAAATTTTGTAACCTTTTGCAAAAATCTCTTTCTGACACTTTGCATAAAGTTCATCATATGCCTCATAATATGCCTTTTTTTCTTCCTCTGATAAAAAGTACTCCTGAAACGTAAAACCTTCCGCCTCCATCAACGCTCTTGTTGCACAATAATATACATACGTATCCACATAATTATTTCGCTGCGAATGGGCAGATGCTGTAGACAACTCCAATGTAATCTCTTCATTCAATGCTGCCAGATAGGTTTCTTCTTTAATTCTTCCATCCTGATACATATTTGTAAGAATCCTGTCTCGTCTGGTAATGGTATTCTCAAAATTGACTATTGGATCATAGTAACTCGGACTATTAGGTATTGCACACAAAAACGCAATCTGCGACAAACTTAAGTCATTTAATTCACAACTGAAATATCCCTGACATGCCGCCTTAATCCCATAATATCCATTTGAAAAATAAATATTATTGAGATAGTATTCCATAATTTTATTTTTGCTGTAAAGTTTCTCCAGCTCTGCAGCAATGAACATCTCTTTAATTTTTCGCTCCCAGCTCTTTTCTGTAGTCAGATAAATATTACGTGCCAGCTGCATTGTAATCGTACTTCCCCCCTGGGAAAGCGATTGTGTTTCAATAATAGACTTTGCAGAACGCAAAATTGCAACATAATCAATTCCATCATGTTTGTAATACCGCTTATCTTCGATACTCACCATTGCGGTCACAAATGCCGCCGGAATATCCTCATATTCTACATAATCCGCTTCCTTTTCTCCTTTTATAAAAGAAATGACTTCACCATCCGCATCATAAATCACACTTGTCTGCGATGGTACAAAGGTATACTCATCAGATTCTCTTACCAAACGAACGGCTTCTTTTCGAAGTGCCTGCAACTGTGCTGCATAACCGCCATAACTATATACAAATAATCCCGCTACCACTACAAACATTAAAAAAATTTGCAGCTTTACAACAAACCAAAAAAGACGATGTTTTTTTGGCTTCCTCTTTTTCGACATATACTGCTCCTAATTGACAAATTTTATAAAACATATTCTAGCTTTTTTTCCATATATAAGCAAGACTTAGAACATATTTCTTAGATAGACTCTGTATACAGTAAGAAAGAAACAGAATCCAAAAAGCTATCGCAAAAGAGATTTAAAATCTGTATTTTGCGATAGCTTATCTTCTACTGCTCCATATGCTTGCCTAAAAATCCTGCAACCGTTTTGGCTAATTGAAGAACTACATCATCCTGATTACGGGTATTATCCTTACTTAAAATAACAACAGACCCGATACAATCCCCATGAGAAAGAATCGTCGCCATTGCCTGACGTGTATATGCTTTTTCATCTCCCTGATAAATAGCAATCGCTTCTATTTTATCCGTAGACACCACTTGATTGCAGCGTTTGTCAATTGCCCTCTGAAATTCCTGTTCCAAAGGTTTCCCCTCTACATCTTTCTTTCCGGTACCTGCTGCCGCAATCACATAATCTCTATCTGTAACACATACTAATTCACCAAGTGTCTGTGCAACACTCTCTGCCAATTCAGAAGCAAACTCCCCAAGCTCTCCTACCGGGGAATATTTCTTCAACAAAATCTCCCCTTCTCTGCTGGTAAAAATTTCCATAGGATCACCTTCACGGATTCTCATGGTACGTCGGATTTCTTTAGGAATTACAATTCTTCCTAAATCATCGATTCTCCTCACAATTCCTGTAGCTTTCATCACATCTTCCTCCATAATTTATGCTAACTCTGTTAGTATTTTGCTATGGAGTTAGTATGTGGAAAATTAGAATTGATTATGCACACATATATTTTCAAATTTAATATTGTTCAATCGAGTAGGATGCTAACCATTAGTTGATTAGCCTACCTCTCACACCACCTAGCATACCGCTCGGCACTAAGCGGTTCCTTAGTCTTCACAAACTATTAGATAATAGTCAAGCATGGATGTATATCCCAGCTTGGCTATTATTTACTGCACTATTTCCGATCTCTTTTTTTCTATTTTCTCATCTAAAACTGCATAATCGTAAAGAGGAACATCCGGTTTAACCATATCCTGCTTCAAGCAACACATAAGTTTTTCCGCCATAGCTAATTGAGAACTTGCACTTTCAATTTCTCCTTTTTCAATGTAATAATCCACTAAACATAGAATCATTTCAATCGCCATACATATTGACTGGCTTTTCTGATCCACCGCGGCATAATATGCTTCTTTTCCTTCCAGTAAAAAAGCACTTAATTGTAATTTTGTAAAATATATTTCTGGTATTGAAGCAAGCGTTTCTCTTACCAACCTTTCATCACCTATTCTTTTGTATGTTTCCGCGAGAATACGATATGCATCATACTTTATTTCATCATTTTTCGTAATTGAAACTAATGCTTTACAAAGTGATATTATTTCTTCGTGTCTTTCAACCTCACATATCGTATACAACAAATTATTAATTATAAGTTCATTTCCTGGATACTTTTTTAATCCTTCCCTTAACATTCTTTCAGCTTTTTTAGGATTTGTTCGTCTATATTTACAGGCTTCATCACACAACAATTCCACCTTTTTTCTAACTTCATACAAATTAAAATCAAACAGCTCATCCGTAGAAATCGAAAAAAACGAAGCAATCGCAGGAATCATACACAAATCTGGTAATGTTGTTCC
>CAYVGA010000160.1:0-4142 GCA_964449855.1 uncultured Lachnobacterium sp. | reverse complement strand
TGTCGTTGATTTTTTTTCTGATGCTTTCGTATGTGCATTAGAACATTGGTTATCTGATAATAATTGTATGCCACCAGAAGAATTTTCCAACTTACTAAAAAAAATTATCCTAACTTCAGCTATTACGCTTGCTACTGAAATAGAAAATAAAACTAATCTATAGAAAGAATGCTCCTGTAAGCCTTCAAATGACCTACAGGAGCATTCTCCATAAAATTTAGTTATGAAAAGAGATCACAAAATTATTTTTCTGAAAATTTCCCATCAATATTTCCTTGAGAGAATTCTGCAATAAAATCTGCTTTATTCCTATTATTTCCTTCTTTATATTACATAAATCTCCTTCTTTATTAAAATATACCAGACAACTTTCCCCTGATATCACTTTATCAATTAAGGATACATCTCCCTGTAGTTCCAAAGCAACTGTAGGATACTGCTGGGATTCTCTTGCATCTAAAACCATCTCATATACCTGTTCTTGTATTTTACAGCATGCTTTGTCTGTCGGCATCAAAATGGTTACTGTCGGATGCAAAGGCTGCACATCATAAAATAAATCACCATTTCCAATACTTTGCACATCTTTTGCAGTATAACAGTAATAGACTCCGTATAGTAATTTTTCGCTCCGAAGACGCCTGCATATATCGGCAGCATTTTCATCATATTCTATTACCAGCATCGTGTTCTTCAGCGACGAAATTCCGTCTATCCATTCCTCTGTCATCAATTCTGCATTACAGAAAACTATAAAAGCACTGTCCGAATGTTTTTCTATCAGCGAAAGAACCTCTTCTGTATTATTGTCTACAAATAGAAGCCATGTAAAAATTCCTATCTGTTCTCCCTCTGACACAAGCTCATGATAACGCCCAAAATGATTTCCTATCTCAATAAAAACTGCCCATGGCACATTATAGCCATTTTCCTGTTCCCATTCCCGAATCTTCTGTGCTCCTAGCGTACAGCTATTATATCCGATATTCATTCCAAAATTTATCAGTTTCTCATTCTCCACATTTTTCACAACATCCCAAACCAATGTATAATATGCGCTGTTCTCATTCTCCAGCATTTTCTGTACTATTTCAAGAAAACGTTTCTGAAATCTGCCTTTTGAAAAATGTAATGCCATATCCACCAGATTGCGGAGGCTTCTTTCGGGATCTTCTTTTATATCTCTTAATGCATTTCTGACCATAGTCTCTATTACTATTTGTGATATACCTTTCTCCAAGCACATCCCTCCCATCCATACCTTTATCATATACGGCATTTTATAAATTGTATAGGGGACAAATTTCGTACTTTGTCCAAAAATAAAAAAACAGGCTTAGATTACTCTTAAGCCTGTTTTTACTATATAGAAAAAGGATAAACCACTCTTTATTTTCCTGCTTTTCGCTCTGCAAGTACTCTTGCATTTTCTTCTACTTTCTTCTTTCCTAACGGATACAAGAAAGCGAGTACAACTGCCAATAAAACAAAACCGATTGCAGGTACTAAACAGGTGATATTATAAATACCCTGTTTTACTGCTTCTGTCTGAACTACAACTTCAGAACCCGTAGCTGTCTGATAGCCAATTGCAGTAAGCAAAGCACCTGCTACACTCGAAGATGCCGCCTGTCCCAGTTTTCTTGCAAAAGAATAAACAGAGTAAACTTCACCATCCGAACGGACACCTGTACGAACCTCCGTATCATCAATTACATCCGTAATCATAGCCCAACAGGTTAAGTTAAATATTGCAAGACCAATCCATGATACTCCGTATAAGACCACAAATACATATGCATTTTTTGTCTGAAGGATAAATGCAACTGCAAATACACACGCTCCGAAAATAGAACCTGCGATTGCCAATTCCTTTTTACCATATTTTTCTGATAATTTTCCAACAACCGGCGCCATACCCAAAATCGGAATTAACGTTATAACACCAGCAAGTGACATTGCTGTAACATTACCAAAATAATCCGGATATACATATCCTGTCATTGTCTGGGAGGTCAGCTGTACAAGAAGCTGGCAGATAGATGCAACTACAATACCAATCAAAGCTTTGTTCGTAACCAAACCTTTAAAAAGCTTGCCCAGACTGAATTTCTCTGTCTTCTGTTCTACCTTTACACGTTCCGTACACATATGGTAGCAAAGCAGATAACATACTACTGCACCTACGGAACAGAATCCCGCTGCAACCGAAGACTTGGTACCATTAAGAACCTGTGATGCTACACCATCCACTACTACTTCATCATAAACAACCAATGGAAGTATTACATTAATTACCATACCTGCCAGAGTACTGCCGATTGTTCGGAATGTAGAAAGTGAGGAACGGTCTTTTGGATCAGCAGAAATTGCAGAAGCCATAGAACCATAAGGAATATTTACTGCTGTATAGCATACGCTTCCCCAAAGAATATATGTAACAAACATATATGCAATCTTAAATCCCATTGCCATGTCAGCAAACCAGCTGCCATACACAAGGAATGATGCAACTGCTACCGGTCCGCAAGCTTTCAAAAGCCAAGGCTTAAACTTTCCTGCTTTGGTCGTTTTCGAACGGTCTACAATCTGTCCCATTGTTACGTCTGTAAACGCATCTACGAATCGTGCAACAGTCATTACCGTACCAACGATAGCCGGTGACACTTTCATAACGTCCGTATAGAACTTCATCATCAGGAACGTAGAAAGTATGAATGTAAAATCATTACCAAAATCACCAAACATATAGCCAATCTTGTCCTTCATCCCAAAAGGTTTTACATTACTTTTTTCCATATTAAATTTCTCCCAATACGTAAATTTGTTACTTATATAAGCATATATCTATTATACATAGACCAAAACAATATTTCATTGGACACTTTCGTTAAATTGTCCAAAATTTATTTGGACATACTTCATAATCTGTCCATTGCAACCATACTATAAACAGTTTAAAATTTCTTTATAAGCATATAGTAGCATTGAAAAGAATAATCTGCTTTATGTAAATACGGGAGTATCATTTAAGAATCATCCTTATTGTTTCACCATACTCACATTTACTCTCCTTCATGTGAGTTCTTACACCCTTGAAATTCATTTTTTTATTTTCACGCTAAAATAGTTTTTAACTGATTTTTAACTTTTATACTCCTATATTTTTCCCCATTAAAAAGACCACGATGCAAAATCTGCCCGTGGTCTTTTATCTTAAAAATTAACCTATTTAAAGTCTTGTATCATAGAATCCGCAGAAGCTGTCAATCGGGTCAATCGCTGTAAATGCATCTTCACCTGCTGTCAATTTTTCTACCAATGCATCTAACGTACTCTCTTTTCCATCGTATGTATTGATATAGGTTCTTGCCATCGGAATATCTGCAAGCATGGTCGACTGGCCGCATCCTACAACTACTACCGGAATTTCAAATACATACCACGGAATCTCTCCGCCGCCTTTTGAAAGTCCAAAAGAAGGTCTTCCTGATGGTACATCACAAAGTGTAATTACGATATCCATATCTTTTACGAAATCGGCAATTGCATTTTTTCCTGCAAAATAAAGATTCAGACTTGGCTTCTCACCCGCCTCAATCTGTTTTTCATTTTATCCAGTGGACTTTCATAAACAAATGCATCAAATCCTTTTTCAATTAATTTTTCTTTCAACATATTTGCTGCTTTTCCGCTGTTATCCATACCCATTGCTTTCATAAGACCTGACATTGCACTTTCACCGGCTTTGATATTTACAATCATCACTCTCTTATATTTTTCCGGTGTAAGCGGAAGTACTCCTTTGTCTTTATATTTTACAAGTGTGATTGCATCACGGCAGTCAAGACCGTTTCCCGGAAAGTGCTTTGCTGCACAGGCAAATCCTTCGATTGTATGGGCACCCTTTAAATACTCTGCACTCATATCAGCGACTCTTTCAGGGTCATTACCAAATGCTCTGCAAACCACTTCTGTATTTTCCCAGTTATACGCAATATCACAAACTGGAGCAAATGCCATGTTGCATCCAATTGCTGCCGCCTCTTCATTTGACATTCTTCCAAGTGCGTTTGCATATTCTAATTTATCTGTAGCTGCAATTTTAACACCGGAACCGATAAATGTACCATCTGCACATG
>CAYVGA010000159.1:0-4199 GCA_964449855.1 uncultured Lachnobacterium sp. | reverse complement strand
TATTTATCCTCACTGTTTTCAAAGGAAATGGGAATGACTTTGACCGAATATGTAAACCAATGTCGTATTTCACATGCTAAAAATTTATTAACAGATACGCACTACCCTATACAAAAAATCGCCCTTCTATGCGGTTTTTCAGATGCAAAATATTTCAGCAGAATCTTTAAAGAACTAACGGGAACATCACCTACAGAATATAGAACTACACAAAAATAAATGATACAAAAGCGGGACAGCCATCAAAACATGACTGTCCCTTTCTTTTTAAACAAGGATATAATTTACTGAACATGCCGGCAATAAAATTGTATTAACCGACAAGTTCTTACGCAACAAAACAGCTTCACAACTACAAACTTGCAAAAGCTCTTAATTTCTCCATGGCTATTACATCATGCTTTTTAGAAAACATATGATCTCCACCGTCAATTATATGTAAACATACTCTCTCTTCTTCACTCATCGCCTCTGGTGTAGTATTTCTATAAACTTCTAACGCACGTTTTGCATAATTAACATCGACTATCTTATCTGCTGTTCCATGCACTATGCATACTCGCCCATTATAGGTCTTAATCTCCTCAAATGCATCCATATTCATGACATCCATTGCATAACACTTTCCAACTTTCATTGGACCACAACGCATAGTATCCGGAACATTATTCGGATTAAATTTTGCATTCATCATTCTTCCTGCTCTAATATCATCCGGGATACATAATGCAGGATAAAAAAGACACAGTTTCTCTATCTGATACTTATTTTTCGCAGCAACCAACGCAGATACAAATCCACCCTGACTGCATCCCATAAGGAATATTTTGCCCTTGTTTACATATGGCAAAGTACTCACATAATCAATTACCACTTCTAAATCGTTCACTTCTGTTAAAACTGACATTTCCGTAGTTTTACCATCACTCTTACTCTTCATGACAGAACCACCGTTAAAATCAAAGCAATATGCCGCATATCCCATTTCTGCCAAAAAAGCGGCATAATGTCTTACCGTATCCTGCCACGCCATAAAACCATGACATACAATAGCTATCGGCAAATTCTCCCCTTCAGGACGATATTCAGTCCCTCTAATAAATAGCCCGTCTCTTTTACATTCAAATGTTTTTTCTGCTATACCTTCTCTTAGTTTTGGTTTTTTTAATAAAACAAACATCTTTATCGCCCTCTTTCTCTTCTTACTGTTCTTCATATAATTCATATAATTCAAATTCTTTTACACACAGCCCACAGCCGATACACTTTTCTACCTCGTAAAAATTTAAAGTTTGCTTTGTTAGTACTTTCTTATGATATCCTTTTGATATTGTTGTGTGATATTCTAGTGATGTCCACTATGATGATTATTTCCATGTCCTGCATTTGAGCTTTCATGACTATGCTCACCTGTTTGTATACATCCTGCTACTCCACAAGTATGATATGCATGTCCATCCTCTGTACTATGTCCATAATATATGATTCCATCATGTTCATGGTCTCCTGTTCCATTACAGTCTGGTACCTGACACACCTCGTGGGTATGTGCTTCGTTTATTACGCAGTTTGCAATTTCGCATGTATTTTTTATGAAATTTGATTCCGTTAAATCAGAATTATTATTTGCCGCATATACGAAACCTACACTTCCACATGAACCTAAAACAAGTGCTAATGCAATTACTAATTTCTTCATAATTCAATATTCCTCTCTTTTTAATCTGTCTTGCGTCTTTCGAAGGATGTCACTTCGTGACCGTGCGTGGTGCAGGCGGTAATTTTCAATATTTGCTCACTCTTGAATCACGTTCTTACGCTCAAAACAGCAAGTGTTTTGAGCTGTACTGAATAGTTACAAACTAAATTCATATCGTGTAACTCAGTGAGATTTTTTCTCGTAAGTGTTTTATATCATATCTATGTGATTTATTCAATATAGAGTGAGAAAAAATCTCACAGCAAAAACAGTTATCTTCATTTAGCACAAAACATTTGCTGTTCAATATAGAAAAACTCTTAAACAGTAAACTATTTAAACGGCATCTCCGCTGTTTCCAAAATAAAAGAATTACCCACTCTTCTGCTATCTTCTTTTGTGAAGCAGATACATCTCATTGAAACCTTTTCCCTATAAATACGCTATTTTTGTACAAATCCTTATACAATTGAGCACTTTTACTATTCTGTTTTCTTTGGGATAGATTTCTTCTTATTAAATATGCATGAAAACGCTTTGGAATTTTTTCGAAGTTTGTGCACACTTACATTTCAAATTGTGATATTATACTAAATGTAAAAACCCCCCAATACATTATATATAGTTTTTACTATCCCCATAGTAAAAATACCTTCTCCTAAAAAGGCAGCATTCCCCAAATGACTGTCTTTTTTACTTTATATGGATTCCCCATTTCTAATTTTCTCCTGCATCGTAAGAATGATATCAATAATCACATCCCACAATTTCTGCATTTTTGCAATTGTTTTCTTGTAACCTTTCTAAACTTACCTTTTGTTTCTTTGGGTATTTCTACCTTTCGAACCGGGTTTGGCTTTAGATATCTCCAGTTTCTTTTATTATTAGAAACTGAAAGTAAAAGATAATTTTGAGAGAAAAAAGAGCAGCGTATATATTTCTACATACTCTGCTCTATATGTCGTATCTTATCTTACTGAATCACGAAGATCTTGAGTCCATGTTACCTGTGGACGAATATTCTATAGCCTCTAATGCTAAACGAACATCTTTCGCATCGCCAATTACATATTATGGATCAGCAATTGAAGCACGTCCAAATCCAATCAAATCTGCTTTTCCTGTAAGGATAGCATCTTCACCAATCATTTCTTACCAAATCAACAGCAAATTTCAATGAATATAAGAATACCTTCTATTCTGCCTATTTTATTGCATCTATCATAATTTCTTTACAAAAAGAGCACGAATAGCATTTAAAATTGCCAAAACCATAACACCTACATCTGCGAAAATAGCCATCCACATATTTGCTGCACCAAACGCTACAAATATAAGTGCAAGAAGTTTTATCGAAATTGCAAAAAAAGTATTCTGATGAACAATACGTAAGCATTTACGAGAAATTTTTATAGCTTTTGCAATCTTCATCGGATCGTCATCCATCAAAACAACATCTGCTGCTTCGATTGCGGCATCGGAGCCCATAGCTCCCATAGCAATTCCAATGTCAGCTCTTGAAAGAACTGGTGCATCATTGATACCGTCACCAACAAAAGCAAGATTCATTTTCTTAGGCTTTTCTTCCAGCAACTCTTCTACTTTAGAAACTTTATCTCCGGGAAGAAGTTCAGCACAAACAGCATCAACGCCTAATTCTTTAGCAACCTGTTCAGCCACTGCTTTTGCATCACCAGTCAGCATAACCGTTTTCTTCACGCCAGCGGATTTCAAAGAAACAATCGCTTCTTTAGAAGTAGGTTTTACAAGGTCAGAAATTACAATGTGACCTGCATATTCACCATTGATAGCCATGTGAATAATGGTTCCTACCATGTGGCAATCATTAAATTCCACATTTAACTTTCTCATTAACTTTGCATTACCGGCAGCAACCTCAATACCATCAACTTTAGCAATTACACCATTACCGCTGATTTCTTGAATATCCGTAACGCGATTTCGATCAATCTCCTTCCCATAAGCACGCTGGAGACTCTTGCTGATAGGATGCGAAGACGAACTTTCTGCCAGAGCTGCATATTCAATCAGTTTTTCTTCATCCATCTCATTATGATGGATAGCACTGACTTCAAATACACCCTGAGTCAAAGTACCTGTTTTATCAAATACAACATACCCTGTTTTGGATAGAGCTTCCAGATAATTTGACCCCTTGACCAAAACTCCCTGTGTACTTGCACCACCGATACCTGCAAAAAAGCTGAGTGGAATACTGATAACCAATGCACAAGGACAGCTTGCAACAAGAAATGTCAACGCACGATAAATCCATTCGCTCCAGTTTGCATCAATTCCAAGAATAAACATACTGATGATTGGTGGAATAATCGCTAAAGCCAATGCACTGTAGCAAACCGCAGGAGTATAGATTTTCGCAAACTTTGAAATAAAATCCTCAGATTTAGATTTACGAGAACTTGCATTTTCCACCAAATCCAAAACCTTAGAAACTGTAGATTCACCAAATTCTTTTGTT
>CAYVGA010000158.1:0-4220 GCA_964449855.1 uncultured Lachnobacterium sp. | reverse complement strand
CCCTCTCACGGCGAAAACACGGGTTCGATTCCCGTACGAACTGCTGACTGTTTATTTTATGACAGCCCAACCCGAGGACACATCTTATTATGTAAGATGTGTTTTTTCTTTTTTATATCAGATACAAGGTGTCAAAAAAGTGCGTTTGCTTCCCTAAATTTTACAACTAAAACGTGTAAAAACATGATTCAGGTGTTGGATTCTGCTTCGCGAAGCGAATTTTCATGCAGAATCTCATGCAGAATCCAATCGTTACCAGGCACGGAGTGAACAGTAACGAACTGTTAGAAAAAAATGTCGGTATGCATAAAAAAATATTGAAAAATTGCATGCAAAGGAGTAAAATTTATTTATCAATTTGGAAATGATGGGGGAATTTTTTATGGCAAAGAAAACAACTAATGAAAAAGTAAAAATGGATTCAGGGAGTCTTGTTAGCCAGAAAGCACAGTTAGGGCAGATCCGTAAACGAAACATTATTATTCTTGCATTAGGTATTGTATTAGTGCTAGTTTCAATCGGTGCAAGCATGGTAGCAGATGCTGCGAAGACACAGCAGTTGACAGTTACAATGGCACTGGATCAGTATCGTATTGGTTCGAAGAGTTTGACAGCAGCGGTTCAGTCATATGCTGTTACGGGAGATTCGCAATATCGTGATGCTTATATGCAGGAGCTTGAAGTAGATAAGAATCGTGACAAGGCTTTGGCTATTTTAACCGAGGAAGGTCTTGAAGATAGTGAATGGTCAATTATTAATGAAATTTCCGGCTTATCAAATGGTTTGGTTCCATTGGAAGAGGCTGCTATAGAAGATGTTGGAAACGGCGATTTGGTAGCAGCACAGAATGAAGTATTTAGTGATACATATGGTGATACTGTTGCAGAAATCAATGATTTAACCACTGAATTAATTACAACTGTTCAGGATCGTTTGGCGAATGCTACGAATATATGTGGTATTATTCAGGCAGCTTCACAGATTGTTTTAATTTTGGCATTTTTATTTATTGCAAAGCAGTTTATTGCAGCAATCAACTTCTCAGAAAGAGAATTATTGGTTCCTATTGAAAAGGTATCTGTAGAAATGAAAAATCTTGCACAGGGTGATTTTGCACAGGTGCTTGATTTAAAAGAAGATGCAAGTGAAGTTGGTATCATGGTTTCTTCTATTGCAACCATGAAAAAGAATAACAGAGGCATGATTGAAGAAATTGCCTTTGTATTAGGTAAAATGGGTGATGGTAATTATAACTTTACTTTAGAAAAAGAGTATGTGGGTGCTTTTGTTGAAATCAAAGAATCTCTTGAGAAAATTGGTGCACAGATGCGCGAAACATTACTTACCATTCGTGAGGTTTCCGGTCAGATTGATGCTGGTGCAGAACAGCTTGCATGTGCAGCACAGGATTTGGCAGATGGTACAACCAGACAGGCAGCACAGGTTACAGATTTGGTAGAACTTGTTAATGTTATGACACAGAGCATGGAAGAAAGTGCTTGTGAAGCAGAAGAATCCCTTCAGCTTGTTACAGAAGCTGGTAACACAGTTATGGTTGGTAACGAAAAGATGGAAGAACTTAAAGTTGCGATTGCTGAAATCAGCAAATGTTCAGAACAGATTGGTACAATCATCAGCACAATTGATGATATTGCATCACAGACAAACCTCTTATCACTCAACGCTTCTATCGAAGCTGCTCGTGCAGGTGAAGCAGGCAGAGGTTTTGCAGTAGTAGCAGATCAGGTTAAGAAATTAGCAGAAGAATCCGCTGCAGCTGCAGGACGTTCAAATGAATTGATTGAAACAACTATTGCAACAGTAGAAAAAGGTATTGCTATTGCAGACCAAACCGTAGAATGTATGAATTTAGTAGTTGTTAATGCAAAAGCAGCTACCGATAAGATGGCTCAGATTTCTGAAAAGCTTTCTCAGGATGTAGAGAATATGCATAATGTAAATTCATCTATCGCAGATGTATCAGCAGTAGTAGACAATAACTCTGCTACTTCCGAAGAAACAGCGGCAGTTAGTGAAGAGCAGAAGGCACAGGTTGATACAATGGTATCTATTATGGAATCATTTACAATATAATGTATCTCTGAAAAATCAATTTTCAGAAGTGAAAAGCCTTGCAATTTAAGAATTTTGGTGCTATGATAAGAAAGAACATGATAGAATGACTAGATTGAGAGAGGGCAAAGGTCCTCTCTCAATTCACGTTTTGCAAGTATCTTATGTGATAAAAAGAAAGAGAGGTGTGTTTCGCGTGTCAAAAGCCAGTGTGTATGAAACAAAGACAGAAGAACTGATTTTACCTATTTTAGAGCGAATGAATTTTGAATTGGTCGATGTAGAATATGTAAAAGAAGGCGGCATTTATTATTTGAGAGCTTATATTGACAAAGAAGGCGGCATTACAGTGAATGATTGTGAAGCAGTAGCCAGAGAGATGAATGATTTGTTGGATGAAAAGGATTTTATTCCGGATTCCTATACCTTTGAGGTGAGTTCTCCAGGTCTTGGCCGTACTTTGAAGAAAGAAAAAGACTATGTTCGCAATATGGGGAAAGAGGTAGAGATTCGCACCTATCGCGCTATCAATAGAAATAAAGAATTTTATGGCTTGTTAACAGCATATGATAACGACAGTGTAACAATTGATGCAGATGGCGAAGAAATTCGTTTTGAACGAGCTGATATTGCATTAATCAGACAGGCTGTTCATTTCTAAAAATTTCGGCTTACGATAACAAAAAATAGGAGGGAAAAATAATGAATAATGAGTTATTACAAGCGTTAACTATATTAGAACAGGAGAAAAACATCAGCAAAGAAACATTGCTTGAAGCAATTGAAAATTCTCTCGTTCAGGCATGCAAGAACCACTTTGGTAAAGCGGATAATGTAAAAGTAATTATTGATCCGGAAACATGTGAATTCCACTGTTATCAGGAAAAAATCGTTGTAGAAGAAGTGGAAGATTTGGTAGAGCAGATTTCGCTTGTAAATGCACAGATGATTGACCCTAATTTTGAATTAGGCGATGTGGTAAAAATTGAAGTAAAATCAAGAGAATTTGGTCGTATTGCGACACAGAATGCAAAGAACGTAATTTTACAGAAAATTCGTGAAGAAGAAAGAAAAGTTATCTTTGATGAATATAACAGCAAAGAAAAAGATATTGTAACAGGTATCATTCAGCGTTACGTTGGCAAAAATGTTAGCATCAACTTAGGAAAAGCAGATGCACTTTTAACAGAAAGTGAACAGATTAAAGGGGAAGAATATGTTCCAACAGAACGTATTAAAGTATATATTTTAGAAGTAAAATCTACTTCCAAGGGTCCAAAAATTCTTGTTTCCAGAACACATCCGGAACTTGTAAAGAGATTATTTGAAGCTGAAGTTACGGAAGTAAAAGATGGTATTGTAGAAATCAAAGCAATTTCACGTGAAGCTGGAAGCAGAACAAAGATTGCAGTTTGGTCGAATGACCCGGATGTAGATCCGGTTGGTGCATGTGTAGGTATGAATGGTGCACGTGTAAATACGATTGTAGAAGAACTTCGTGGTGAAAAAATCGACATTATTACATGGGATGAAAATCCGGCAATTTTAATTCAGAATGCACTTAGCCCTGCAAAAGTTATTTCTGTTATTGCAGATGGCGACGAAAAGACTGCAAAAGTAGTAGTACCGGATTACCAGTTATCACTTGCAATTGGTAAAGAAGGTCAGAATGCTCGTCTTGCAGCTCGTTTAACAGGATTCAAGATTGATATCAAGAGTGAAACACAGGCCCGTGAATCCGGCGATTTCATGGATTATGAAAATGATTATCTGGATGAAGAGTATGACGAAGAAGAATACTATGAAGAAGGATATGAAGAAGGCGCTTATAGCGAGGAAGGTTACGAGGAATAATGACAAATAAAAAAGTTCCAATGCGCCAATGTGCTGGCTGTGGTGAAATGAAATCAAAAAAAGAGCTGCTGCGTGTCATTAAAACACCGGAAGAAGAAATCATGCTAGATATTACTGGTCGTAAAAATGGACGTGGTGCTTATATTTGCACGAGCATGGAATGCTTAAAAATAGCACAGAAAAAACATGGTCTGGAACGTTCCTTGAAAGTATCGATTCCGGAAGAAGTTTATGAATCTTTAGAACAGGAGATGAGTAAAGTTGCGAAATAGAGTATTTCAAATGTTGGGAA
>CAYVGA010000157.1:0-4255 GCA_964449855.1 uncultured Lachnobacterium sp. | reverse complement strand
GCTGAAATCCCATACATTTCCAACCATATGCCTAACGGACGTGAAAATACAATTTCTCAGATGAAAGAATTAATCATCCAGAACTACAACCATCCATCTATCGTAGTTTGGGGTCTTTCAAACGAAATCAGCATGCAGGGCTCTAGCGATGATTTATTAGAGAACCACAATATATTAAATGACTTATGTCACGAATTAGACAAGACTCGTCTTACAACCATCGCTATCGTATCTATGTGTCCAATGGATGATCCATATGTACAGATTCCTGATACTGTATCTTGGAACCATTACTTCGGATGGTATGGACGCGAAGCAAAAGACAACGGACCATGGTTTGATGAATTCCATGCGAAATATCCTAACCTTCCAGTTGGATGTTCAGAATATGGCTGTGAAGCTCTTAATTGGCATACATCAAATCCAACACAGGGTGACTACACAGAAGAATATCAGGCATACTACCATGAAGAACTCATCAAACAGCTCTTCCCTAGAAAATACATGTGGGCTACTCATGTATGGAACATGTTCGACTTCGGTGCTGACTCACGTAACGAAGGTGGCGAAAACGGACAGAACCACAAAGGTCTTGTTACTTTCGATAGAAAATATAAGAAAGACTCTTTCTATGCTTACAAAGCTTGGTTATCCGATGACCCATTCGTACACATTTGTGGAAAACGCTATGTAGACCGTGTAGAAGATGTAACAAAAGTAACTGTTTACTCTAACCTTCCAGAAGTAGAGCTTTTTGCAAATGGCGAAAGTCTTGGTAAGATTGCAGCAGCAGATCACTTCTTCTACTTTGACGTACCAAACAAAGGCGAAACAACACTCGTTGCTGTAGCTGGCGATCAGAAAGATGAAAGCTTTATCCGTAAAGTAGATACTTTCAACGATGCTTACAGATTAAAAGAAAAAGGTGCTATCCTTAACTGGTTCGATATCACAGAAGTAGAAGGATATATGTCACTTAACACCAGATTAGATGAAATCATGAAAGTTCCAGCAGGTATGGCTATCTTCGGTGAATTCATGGGCTCACTCATGGGTGGTGCCGGTGGCTCAGCAGGTTCTGCTATGGCTGGTCCGGAAATGCTTCAGATGTTAGGAAGCTTTACTATTCTTCGTCTCATCGGCATGCTTCCAAAACAGGAAGGTGCTCCTGAAATCACAAAAGAACAGTTATTAGCTGTCAACGAAAAATTAAATGCTGTTAAATTAGCTGACTAATGAAAATAAAAACCTCGGAACTTTTGGTTCCGAGGTTTTTTATTTTAAAATGCTCCTGCAAAAAGTTCGCAAGCAAACTCTTTATTCTTACACATGGAAACAACTTCCACCTATAAATTCTCTCATTAACGAATTCTGAGCAATTCCCTCTGTAGGCAATGGCAGGAAATAGTCAAGAAACTTCAACAGTCTCTTTGCTTCCTCATACTCTTCTGCTTCCTTTGTAATCTGGAACAGAAGTGGTTCAGCAAATGTTTTCAATACCGCAAGCTCATATACAAGTGCTGAATTGAACATGACATCTGCACTTTCCTGGAATGGGAAGATGTATTTTTCTTCCCCGCGACGAACCGAATGCCACATTGCAAGGGTTTCCTGTGCAGTGGTATTTCTTGTACGTGCATCACGGACAATACGGCGGAGCAGTCTGCCGTCCGTTGTCGGAAGCGGGCTATGCTCGTCAATGCTAAGCTGTGTCAAAGCAGAAATATAAATACGGAATTTACTCTCTGCCGGTAAAGAATGGGACAACTTATCGTTTAATCCATGAATGCCTTCAATAACAAGAATATCGTTCTCTCCTAATTTTAAGGTCTTGCCGCGATATTCACGTTTTCCGGTTTTAAAATTAAACGTAGGCATAGGAATTTCCTCTCCGTTTAAGAGAGCTACCATATCGTGATTGAATAATTCCACATCAATGGCTTCTAAACATTCAAAGTCATAATTGCCATTCTCATCTCTCGGACATCTTTCACGGTCGATGTAGTAATCATCTAAACCAATTGGATGTGGGCAGAGGCCCTTTGCTGATAGCTGAATGGATAAACGATTCGAAAATGTAGTTTTGCCAGAGGAAGATGGTCCTGCAATCATAATAAACTTTTTGCCTGAATCCTGTGCAATCTGGTTTGCAATAGCACCAATACGTTCTTCCATCAATGCTTCCTGCAGAAGAATAATTTCGTTGCCGCGCCCCTGCGTAATCGCTTCATTTAAAGCACCTACAGAACCCACACCAAGCATCTTGCTCCATCCTTTGGAGTGCTGCAGGGTCTGGAATAATTTATTGGAAGTATCCAATGGTTCTACCGTCATAGACTTTGCACTTGGGAACATAAGAACAAAACCATCCTCATAGAGCTCTAAATCAAACCATTTCAAATAGCCGGTGGAATCAAGCATTGCTCCATAATAATAATCCATCATTCCGTCTAAACAGTGTAAGTTCACACGAGAACTGCGACGGAATTTCATCAAACGTTCCTTATCATGCATTCCATTTTCATGGAAAATAGAACGAGCTTCTTCTGTCTTTACAGTCATTTTTACAATTGGAAGATCTTTTTCTACCAAACGAAGCATTTCTTCCTTTAAGTTCTGGAGCATGCCCTTGTCGATCTCCATATCTTCCAATTCACAATAATACCCTTCTCCCAAAGAGTGCAATACACGTACGCGCACTAATTTGTCCCATATATTACAGATGGCTTTCTGCATCAAAAGGATTACACTTCGCCTATAGGCACGTCGTTCTGATTTGTTTGTCATATCAACTTTATATTCCTGCATTTTTTATCTCCCCCATAATTGTATATGCAGATTCATTTAAGGATATTTCATCCATCACTTGTCTTTTTCGATTTAAAATTGCTTCCGACTGTGGCTGTTTTTCCAATTCTTCTAAAATCTGGTTCAACTGCTTATGCTGTTTCACCAAAAATTTACGGAGAGAAGGATTGCCATTTTTTAAAAGGAGTGGTCCATATTTATAGCACGGACGAATGGCTTCTTCTGACACGGCATCCCAAAAACGGTCTTCTTCCACAGGAAGCACACGCATCATTGGATAATATTTGCCATCCTCAATGATCATATCCTCATCTACAATTTTATAATTTTCTTCGCGAAGAAATTTTCGCACTTTTTCCAATTCCGATTGTGGCTGCAAGACCAGCTCTCTGGCACTCCTGCATACTTCTTTCCCCTCTGAAAGTATGCGTACCACTAATTCTCCTCCCATGCCGGCAATCAATATGGTGTCTGCTTCCCCTGCCTTTAATTCCTTCACACCATCCGAAAGGCGAGTTTCTATGTAGTCCTCCAAATTACATTCTGCGATATGTTCACAGGCTCTCTGCAAAGGACCCTTATTCACATCCATAGCAATTGCTTTGGGTATTCTTTTACGCTGCACCAATGCGATTGGCACATATCCATGGTCTGTTCCGATATCGGCTAAAATACTGCCCGGAGTTACCATGGATGCAACGGCCTTCATTCGTTCTGATAGTTTTATCATTTTACTCTAAATAATCTTTTAATTTGCGGCTTCTGCTTGGATGGCGGAGCTTACGAAGCGCTTTTGCTTCAATCTGGCGAATACGTTCACGGGTTACGTTGAACTCTTTTCCAACTTCTTCTAACGTACGTGCACGGCCGTCTTCTAAACCGAAACGAAGGGTAAGTACCTTCTGTTCACGGTCTGTTAAAGTACCAAGTACCTCTTCTAACTGTTCTTTTAACAGTGTAAAAGCCGCAGCTTCTGCCGGAACCGGTACATTGTCATCTTTAATAAAATCACCCAAATGAGAATCTTCTTCTTCACCGATCGGTGTTTCCAAAGATACCGGTTCCTGTGAAATCTTTAAGATTTCACGCACACGGTCTACCGGCATATTCATTTCTTCTGCAATTTCTTCCGGAGATGGTTCACGTCCAAGTTCCTGTAAAAGCTGTCTGGAAACACGAATCAGCTTGTTGATGGTTTCTACCATATGCACCGGAATACGAATCGTTCTTGCCTGATCCGCAATCGCACGGGTAATTGCCTGACGAATCCACCAAGTCGCATAAGTAGAAAACTTATAACCTTTGCGGTAATCAAATTTTTCCACAGCCTTAATAAGACCTAAATTTCCCTCCTGAATCAAGTCAAGGAACAACATACCACGGCCTACATAGCGTTTTGCAATACTTACTACCAGACGAAGGTTTGCTTCTGCAAGACGTTTCTTTG
>CAYVGA010000156.1:0-4266 GCA_964449855.1 uncultured Lachnobacterium sp. | reverse complement strand
TCTACTAAAGCAAATATTGAAAATTGTACAAAATTACCCTACGAGGTTTCATACATCTTTTAAAAGCATTCCTTCTCGGATAGCACTTTGTGTCTATATAAAAATTTTTTGTTTTGAGGCACAAAATTTCTTAAAATTTGTGTCTATGCAAAAAAAATCCTCTTCATGACACAAAAACATCCTTTTTATTGCAAAATTCTCTTATTTTTTCCTATTTCCTGCTGTTTTTTGTATCTTATACGCTAAAAATTTTGTATAGACACAATTCGCCTGTATCTGAAAAGCATTTTTTTCTGTATAGACACAATTATAATTTAGCGATGGGGTATATACATTTCCTTATTTTTCAAGGTGTTTGGTCTTCTGGAGATACTTAGAAATGGGTGTTTTTTTGATTGCACCCAACCCCATAATGTAGTACAATGTTCTTATCTTTAAGAAGGAAAAGGAGAGGATATCATATGGGAGAATTTGTAAAATTAAACCCTGCAGAACTCGTACAGCTTCATGAACAGAACGAAAGACTTATGAGCTACAACGTAGAGTTCGCAGAAGTAACAGGTGGAACATTCTGGAAAGCTTATACACCAGGACAGATTGCGGGTACAGAGGAATTCTATGTAGAACCTACATCAGAAGGTATCGCTGCAATGTATAAAGACTTGATGCAGGTATATCCACCAATCGATTTATACGATGAAAAACTTCGTAAATTAACAAAAGAATTAGGTACAGCATGGTGCCGTGTATCCGGTACATGGGCTACAAAGACATATTATGACTTTGATGGCGAATATGCAGATGGCACAGTTCCGGAAGGATACTTAAACGTACTTACAAAAGAACAGTGGATTGGTGTATTAGACTTTGTTCGTGATTGTAACTTAAAATTAAAAGTTTCTTTGGCTAACTGCCCAGGTTTACATTCTACAGAAGAACCATGGCCACCAACAGAAGCAGAAAAATTATTCAGCTTCTCAAAAGAATACGGTGTACCAATTGAAGCTGCTGAATTTACAAATGAACCAAACATGATGGAAGATACAGGTTTCCCACCAGGATACCATGCAGAACACTATCGTCGTGATACAGACATTTTTGCAAGATGGTTAAAAGAAAACTATCCGGAATGTCTTTATGTTGGACCATCTGCTACAGGTGGAGACGTAGTATTCGGAAAAGGTGGCGGCGGTGTAGAAAACGTTGCTCGTGAAAGCTGCGGCTGTGATGATTTATTAGGCGGCACAACAGAAAAAGTAGACGTATTCTCATACCACTACTATGGTGGTGTTTCTGAACGTCTTGCATCCGTTATGCCAACTGCACACTGGGATTGCGAAGAAGCAAATGGCGAACAGTTCTTAGCAGTACCTATCGATTTCTGTAACGTATACAAAAAATTCCGTGACAAATATTGTCCAGGCGGAGAAATGTGGGTAACAGAATCCGGTGATGCTGGCGGCGGCGGAGACACATGGGCTTCTACATACCTTGATGTACTTCGTACATTAAACGAACTTGGTGGATTCTCAAAAGAAACACGTGGTGTTATCTTCCACAACACATTAGCAGCATCTGACTATGCATTCCTTGAAAGAATCGTATTCAACCCAAGACCAAACTACTTTGCAGTATTGCTTTGGAACCGCTTAATGGGTACAACTGTTTACGATACAAAAGAAGCAGTTCGTGAAGGTGCTCATGTATACGCACAGTCTCGTAAAGATGGTCAAGAAGGTGCATGTTACCTCCTTATCAACAACTCTGAAACAGAAACAACTACTGTTGAAGTACCAGCTGGAACAATTTACACATTAGCTGGCAAAGACGGCAACAAACGTGCAACTGTTATGACATTAAATGGCCGTGACTTAGTACTTGGTGAAAACAATGAATTACCAGATTTATCCGGTGATGCAGTAGAAGCAGGAACAATCGAACTTGCACCTATGACATGTACATTCTTAGTAGTGTAATAATTACATAAGATTATATTTAATTGACAAGGGATATCGAATGGATATCCCTTGTTTAAATGTACGATATTTTAAAAGAAATCGTAATTATTCAGTACCTGAATAATTACGATTCGCAAACCCATGAAAAATCAGCTTCGCTGATGGGTTTGCTCACACCTGAATCATGTTCTTACGCTCAAAACAGCAAGTGTTTTGAGCTGTGCTGAATAGTTACAAGAAATCTTTGATTGTAAACCGATTAAATTTGTAGTAGTATAAAACTAATTAAAATAATGTAGGAGAGAAAAGCGTAAATGTTAATAGAAAAATTGTATCTAAATGATTTTCGTGGAATACATGATCTGGAGTTAGACTTACAAGGAAAGTCAACAGTTTTATTTGGTATCAATGGAGTAGGTAAATCATCTGTTTTAGCTGCAATTAATTTGTTATACGCAAATATTATTAATCGTCTTGTAAAACAGCGTTTTAAGCAGTTAATAAAAATGGAAATCTCTGACATTAAGTATGGAAAGGCATCCGCAAAAATCAGAGCAGATTTTAGATTTGAGGATGAAGAAAAGATATATAGTTACTCTAGATCTATATATAGAAAAACTCATAAAATGAGCCTGTCAAAAGAATTGGAATATCTGGTGTCTCATTATGAGGAAAAATATATTGTAGATGACGATATTGATTCTGAAAACAATATTATAAAATCTGATGAAATAAAAAACATGCCGATTTTTGTAAATTATGGGGTTAACAGATTAGTTTTAAAGACACCTTTAAGAATTAGAAAAACAGAAGATTATGGTCAGATTGCAGCATTTGAAAAAGCGATTGAAAATCAGATTGCCTTTTCAAAATTGTTTGAATGGTTTTTAGAGCAGGAATTATATGAAATCCATATGCAAAAAATTCAACCGGCATATCA
This sequence comes from uncultured Lachnobacterium sp., assembly GCA_964449855.1. GTDB lineage: Bacteria > Bacillota > Clostridia > Lachnospirales > Lachnospiraceae > Roseburia. The sequence goes on along the minus strand of CAYVGA010000156.1, from coordinate 1,368 downwards.
AGATATTCAATTGAAAGCAGTAAAGAGAGCAATGCTTGCAATGCTTGATGGATATAAAGATATTCATATTACAGCCAGACCCTATTCCATGAAAGTATATAAGGGAGAAGAAATTCTTGATATTTTACAATTGTCAGATGGGGAGAAATGTACGCTTGCATTATTTGGAGATTTGGCTAGAAGATTGGCAATTGCAAATCCTGTATTAGAAAATCCGCTTGAGGGCACAGGTGTTGTGCTAATTGATGAAATAGAGCTGCATATGCATACTTCTTGGCAAAGAAAAGTTGTAGAAGTGTTGAAAAAAACATTTCCTAATGTGCAGTTTATTATTACGACACATTCACCACAAGTATTAGGAGAAATTGGTGCTGATTTTAATGTTTTTTCGTTATGTAGAAAAGATAATGAAATTATTTGTGATACATTTACAAATTACTATGGACTAGATTCGAATACTGTGCTAGAAGAAGCCTTGAAAACTGATTCAGTAAATAAAATAGTTAAGCAAAAGGTACAGCAGATGTATGATGCCATAGAAAATCGGGAATATGAATATGCAGAAGAGATTATACAGAAAATTGAGGAATTGACATCAAATAGAAATACTGATACGGTGAGAGGAAGGATATTACTAAGAAGAGGAAGGAAGCTAAATGCGTCAGATTAAGAAAAATCCTGAGCCAAATCATTTTGTAAATTGGAAAAGTAATTTTAGAGCAACAAATCATCGAGATGCAGTATATAGTGATTTATATGCAACAAGAGAGTACTATGATTTAAAAAAGAGTTTATTAGAGGAACAAGGCTATATTTGCTGCTATTGCGAAAAGAAAATTGGACGTAGTACAAATTTGAAGGACTGTGATATTGAACATTTTATGCCAAGAAATCCGGATTGCAGCTACTTAACAAGTGCTGAATGTGATCGGTGTAGAGATGCTCAAATGGAATATACAAACTTATTTGTATCATGTAAGGGAGAGTCGGCATATAGTATAGATCATTGCAATCATAAAAAGGATAATTGGTTTGATTTTGAAAAATGTATATCTCCTATTGATGATCGTATAAAAGGCATGTTTGGTTTTAGATTGGACGGGAAGATATTTTTGAAAAATCCTTTGGGCAGCGAGATGGAGAAATATCTAAATTTAAACTCATACATTCTTGAAGAACAAAGAAAAGCTGTATTAGATACTGTTTTGGATATAGAATTTGCAGATGAAGATTTGTTTGCGGATAAGGATTATGTAGAGGCTGTAGCAGGGGATTATGAAGATATGCAAAATGGAGAATATGTAGAATATAGAGATATTTTAAATAAAACTTGAAAAATCATGTGTGATGGTATATAATTACTTTATA
>CAYVGA010000155.1:0-4392 GCA_964449855.1 uncultured Lachnobacterium sp. | reverse complement strand
ATGTATGCACCGGGACTTGGCAGTAATGCTTCATCTTGGCCGATGGGTGTACGTGTCGCTTATTTGTGCATTACTTACATATTATGGGGCTCTTTCTGTTACACAGGTATTAATATCCCTTATGGATCAATGGCATCAGCTATTTCAGCAGAACCAGAAGACCGTCAGGCATTGTCTACTTTCCGTACAATGGGAAGTACTTTAGCAGGATTTGTTATTAATGTAGTAGTTCCTTTGATTGCTTTTGAAACGATTGAGACAGCCAGTGGTGGTACACTCGATGTATTGAACGGTAAAAAGACAGCTATTGCTGCTTTATTCTGTTCTATTTTGGCAATTTGTTGCTACCTGTTGACTTACAAATTAGTTACAGAGCGTGTTGAATATGTTTACCCAGACTTCTATGGTAATTCTAGTGGAATTTCTTTAGCAGGTATTGTAAGTATGGTTGGTATGATGATTTCTGCTGTTTTAATTAAACCTTTAACTAAGAAATTTGGTAAGGCAGAAGTTGCATCAGTTTCATGTATTATAGGTTCAGCTATTTGCCTGCTTACATGGTTCTTGAAACCACAGAGTATGACAAAGTTCCTTGTACTTCAGTTGCTTGATTGGATAGCACTTGGCATGTTCCAAATGGTTTGCTGGGCACTTATTACTGATGTTATTGATTATTCTGAAATCAAGAATGGTGTTCGTGAGGATGGCTCTGTATATGCGCTGTATTCATTTGCACGTAAACTTGGACAGGCTCTCGCAGCAGGTGTATCTGGATGGCTTTTGACGGCTATCGGTTATAATGAAAACGCTGCAAGCATGGGTATTGCTCAGACAGAATCTGTTAAGACAGGTATCATGGGTATAGCAACAATTGTGCCTGCAATTGGATTTGCCCTTCTTGCTGTAGTACTTATTTTCTGGTATCCATTACATAAGAAACAGGTAGAAGAAAATAATATAATTTTAAAGAAAAAACATGAGCAAGAGGCATAATAAAAGATGGATAATTTTAGCCAACAGCAAAAGAAAAATTTAGTAAGAGAACCATTATAAAGAAGTTAAAAGTTTCTGGTGTAAGCCAAGACAATTTAATGATAAATCATTTTCTAAAAAACTTCTTATGAGTGAATATCATTCATAGGAAGTTTTTTATTTTTTTACAAAACGATAAGAGAGATTTTATCTGGTGTTTATAAATAAATGACAGGGATGTGATAAAATGTCTAGGTTGTTTTAATAGAAAGGTTAGGTAATTATGAGTAATATAACAACATACATAAAGTTTCGTGGTGATTTAAGCATGAAATCATATCCATTTAATGAAGTAGATGCATTGATTTTGAGTGAATTATCTTATATCAGATTTGAAAACATAGTTCCGACGGTAGATGAGAAAGCGTCTATTTCGATTGCAGATGCAGCAAAGAAATACATAAAAGTAAAAGGCAGAGAAATCGCCTTTTATGAAAGATTTGAAAATTTGTTGGATATCATGGCAAAAAGTCCACGATATGCAAATCTTATGTTGTCAAATTATGTGAGCGAAACAAACGCAGATGAAGGACAACAGTTTTCAGCAATTCATATTGAAATCAATCCATTTTTAACTTTTATTGCTTTTCGTGGAACAGATGAGACATTGGTTGGATGGAGAGAAGATTGTAACATGGGTTATATGATGCCGGTTCCGGCACAGATTTCTTCTGTTAAATATGTGAATGAGACAGCTAAAGGAGTGTTCAAAAAATATATGATTGGTGGACATTCCAAGGGTGGAAATCTTGCGATATATTCAAGTGTATTCTGTAATCAGGCAATACAGAACAAAATAGCAGTTGTGTATAGTTTTGATGGACCAGGATTTAATCAGACCATGATAGACGAAGATGGATATCAGCAGATAAAAAATCGTATCTATGCTTATGTTCCGGAATCTTCATTTGTGGGTATGCTTATGGAACATGAAGAGTCTTATCAGGTAGTAAGAAGTGAAGCTGTAGCATTTTTACAACACGATGGATTTAGTTGGTGTGTAGAAGGTACTCATTTTGAAACATTAGATGCTATTGATGAATTTAGTAACAGTTTAAATTTTTTGCTAAAGGCGTGGCTGGATAAAATAGACTACTCTGAGCGAAAGGTATTTGTAGATGCTGTATTTGATGTATTTGAGGCAGGTGGTTTAGAGGATGTAATGTCGTTTAAAGAAATCAACATACATTCTGCAACTGCTATGCTAAAAGCAGCTGCAAATTTGCCAAAAGACCAGCGTGATACAGTCGGCAGACTCATAAAAATGTTGATTGACGAAAGCAGAAAGCAGGCAGGAAAGAATGAAGTTGATTAATTTTTCTGCTCTTATTATGGTCGCTGTTGTAGTAGCTTTTATTGGTTTTACGGTAGAAAATGTCTGGCTGGCATTTTCAAAGGGATTTATGGATAATAGAAATATGTGTCTGCCATTTTTGTTTGGCTATGGAATTGCCATGATGCTCGTGTTTCTTGCTTTTGGATTACCACATAGACCTAAATTCTTGGGAATGAGCTTAATTTTCAAGAAGAAATACTATGGATATCTGTACTATTATTTTATAGTAATGATATGTATCTGTTTAGGTGAACTTTTGCTTGGTACAGCAGTAGAAAAAATCTGCGGATACCAATGGTGGAATTATTCATGGATTCCGCTACATATAACACAGTATACATCAATTCCTACAAGCATGGGGTTTGCTGGAATTGTATTTGTGGTTATGCGATACGGATTTGATTTTCTTATGCAGTTCTTTTTAGGCTTTGATAAAACGGTGCTACTAGGAACAAGTATCTGTTTCGGACTGTTGCTAACAATAGATATGCTGTATAATTTGATTTTAATGTATAAGAATGGAACTGGAACGGTTCGTTGGCGAATTGATTTTAAGAAAACGTAAGGAGAAAAGTCCATGAATGTAAGCATTGATATTTTAGAACAGGCAGAAGCAGATAAAAAGTATATTTTCAAAAATCTGTTCAACTTAAAATATGACGATGAAGAACTCGAAGGAATCCGTGTCAAATGTAACGGAGAGGATGGCTGCATTCAACCAAAAGTTGTAGATTTATATAGGGTAAGATTTGAGTAATTCACTTTGAAATAAGGCTACCGCAATCCTACTGGCTTTAAAATGTTTCGGAAGAAATGTTAAAGAATTATATAGAAAATCAGGGGTGCAGAACAAACGTCCGGTGGACGTTTGTTCTGCACTGACCGAAGCGGAGCGTAGACAGAAAGAAGGTGACAGCAAATGTTAAAAGCATATAAATACAGAATATATCCGAATAAAGAACAGGAAATTCAGATTGTAAAAACATTTGGATGTTGCCGTTTTGTATACAATCAGACACTTGCTTATAGGAAAGATATGTATGAGCAGGAAAAGAAATCTGTCAGCAAAACAGACTGTAACAACTATTCACACAAAATTGTCAGCGAAAACCAAGTGATAGTTTCAGAAAATTTGCAGATAAAAAATATGGTAAAAAATCATCATTTGGCGAAATCCATAAGTGACGTTTCATGGCACGAACTGACAAGACAATTAGAATATAAGTCTGAGTGGAATGGCAGGAAATATGTCAAAATAGATACATTTTATGCAAGTAGTCAGTTGTGTTCTGTTTGCGGTTACAAAAATACAGAAATACAGGATTTGTTAGTAAGAGAATGGATATGCCCTGTTTGTGGAGCAAAGCATGATAGAGATGTTAATGCTGCAAAGAATATACTGGCAGAGGGATTAAGACAAATGGCATAAGAAAAAATATATGATAGGGCAGGGACTGCCCGAATTAACGTTCAGAAGTTTTGTAAGAAAAAGCTTAGAATTATATTATCGATGGTGATTGCTCTTGCAACTCTCTACAGTGTGATATTTACCATAGACTTTTTTTCCCAACTTATGATAATATAAAGCCATAGTTTTGCAGGAGAAAACAGGATATGGCAGTATCAGAACAGACAAAAAATGAAAACAGATACAAAAAGACATTCATCATATTGTCTGTTATTTTAGTAGTGAGAGGCCTGGAACAATTGCTAACCTATGACGAATTATTTAAAACGAGGTGTTCGATTATGAAAAAGAAAATCATTGCATTAATTGCAATTGTAGTTATTTTGATAGTATCATTTTTGATTGGTACAGGCTTCATGAAAAACCCAAATGTAGTATTAGGTTCTTATTCCATATCAGAAGATGGTTCGGTAATAACACTAAATGCAGGTGTAGCTACTTCCATGGGATATATTAGAGGATATAAAGATAATGGTGGCGGAGTAAAACCACATTATCTCACATTTTATTCCACCTTTGGTGGTCTAAACAGTTCTTTCGGTTCAAAAAATACATT
>CAYVGA010000154.1:0-4641 GCA_964449855.1 uncultured Lachnobacterium sp. | reverse complement strand
GACATTATACCTTACATTTATCCTCTTTTCAACGAGTTTTTATACGTATTTTGTACTTTTCCTTGTAAAATTAATATTTCTACTCTCCATTCGATGTATTCAATGGTGTAATAATAATTTTATCCGCAGCTACGCCTGTTTTCCGCTTTACAATGTCTTCCACCTGTGCACGTTTGGCATCAGTAATCTCGCCCATATCCAGCACAACGTCGCAACTGTTTTCATTGATACTGACTACTACATTGGTAAATCCTTTTGCTTCCAACAGCATTTCTGCATTGGCTTCCATCTCTGCAATCTCGGTTAACTGTACCATTTTATTGATTGCTTCCTGTTTTGCCTCATCGGACAACTGTTCATTATTAATAATTTCCATAAGTGCTTCACGATTCTCTGAACGTATCTGTTCACGGTTCAATTTCATTGCTGCTGCATAGTCAGTTACATTGATAATATTTCCTGTCAAAACAGATTCTCCCGGATTTAATTCTGCTTCGGTATTCGAAACAATCTCCGTCGTAGCCTCATTCCAAACCAATTTATCCCAAAGTGTTTCATCCACAGCATCATCCTTTGTTTCGTCTTTTGCATTTGCCTCCTGACTCGATGGATTCAGATTGATTCCGGACTTGTCATAGCTTATGTACCCTGCAATTGCGATTAACACTGCCAATGTTGCAATTACGACCTGATTTTTACGAATTTTCCTTTTCACTCATTGCCCTCCTGTGACCTCATCTTTACTATACTTATCTTATGCGCATCTACAGAGAATAATGCCTTGACCGCCTCCAAAATTCTAGTATCTACCACCGCACTTCCTGCACCTTCTGCCACAACTACAACTCCTGTCACTGTTTTCCCACCTCCTTCTGAAAGAAACATGGATTCTCCCGCAGACTCTGTCGTAATCATCACCTCCACTGCACCTACTCCCTCCATAGCTGATAAGACTTTCTTTAACTGTGCTTCTAACTCTCCATCCTGTATACCAGAACTCTCCTGTTGTATATTTTCTTTTGCCGAATTGGTCGGAATACAAAGTATCAGCACCAGCACCCCAAGCAGAATAAAAATCAGATATTTATTCCCCTTCTCTTTCAAAAAAGAAATATTCAAAAATATTTTCCCCCTCTGTTATATCCACTTCATACTGTTCTAACTGTAGATTAAAATCTGTAAACACCTCATGCACCAATGCAGGATGCTCCGTTGTAAAAAACTCCAATACAGGTTTTAAAAATAATACAACCACACATATTCCGATAAAAAACTGCACGTATTCCTTGTACTCTTCTTTGGGTACAAGATAGGAAAACAACATCAGCACCAGCATACATACATAATAATTTTTCAAAAATTCCAACATAACGCTTCCTAAAAAATAAAACTTGTTGCCACACTCACCATGGAAAACAAAATAAAAAACAACATCATAGAATATAAAATGATTTTCAAATATAAATCACACCCTCTTGCCACTGCTGCAACACATTCACTCATCCGCTTATCTGCAACTGGCTGTAATACAATGCCAAGCACCTGATACATCACCCAGAAACACCCTATTTTCAGCACCGGCACCACTGCTGCAAGGAATAAAACCACCAGTCCAATGACCCCTACACTATTTTTTACCAGCATACCACAGCTTAGAATAATTTCACCTGCCGAGCCCATAACGTTTCCAACTCCCGGTATGGAAGACATCCCTGATAACAGAACATTACTTGCAAGACGATCTTTTGCCGGTGTCAGCATAGACTGCACAACACCCAATCCAATCACACCGCCAAATGCAGCTTTTAGCACAATCCCTACGATTTTTTCCATAAATTCCGCCAGTTTTGATAATTTATCCTCGTCAAACATGTGATTTAAAAACAATACAAGAACAAACATCTGAATCACCGGACTTAAAAAGCTCTTTAACAAAAGCTCCACCAAATAAACCAGAACAAACGCTGCTTCATACAACATTGCTCCTGACACTGCACTACCCGAAAATATTAATGTCACCGCATAGGTGGGAATCAGAGCATTCAAAAATGTTAACAACCCGTCTACCCCCTCCAAGGCAATATCCCGAACCAGAAAAAAAGACTGCATCAGCAAAACCATAAGCGTTGCATATATCACTAGAAAACTCATATCCGATATATATTTATTTTTTGTCGCAAGAATCCTCTGTACCACAGAAAATGTAACCGAAAACAAAAGCATTTTGATAAAAATCGGCTTTGCTATGGATAATTCATAAAAGACGGAATCAAAAATCAACCCTGCAATATTTTCTCTATTTACCGCATCAAATCCATTCACCGCAATCTGTGATACAAATTCTGAAAATGTCATCTCTGTACGCATATGTTTGTGCAAAAAGTCATTCAAAGCCGAAAAATCCAATGCTTCTAATATCTCCTCCAGATAGTTTTCTACCTGTGACAACACCATTCCACAAGAATTCACCTGCTGCGAACAAATCCCCCCTCTCATACAAACTGTTCCAACGTTTCTACTAAAAACATCAGCCCCGGTATGCTCAATGCTACAATAGATAGTTTCGTAAATAATTCTATCATTCCTGCAATCGACTGCTGCCCTGCATCCTTACAAATCGAAACGGCAAATTCCGATGCATATGCAACCCCCAGCATCTTCAAAAGCTGTGCAAAATAAGTTTCTTCAATGGCTGCCATATCCATCATTTCTGTAAGAAATCCCAGAACAACCGAAATTTGTGAAATTACAAAATAAAAAATAAGAATTCCAGCCCCAATACCAATCATCATGGCTAATTCTGCTCTTTCTTTTTTTATGAATACTGCCAGAATTGCGGCTGTCACGCCAATCATACTAATCTTAAACATGCTCTTTCCCTCAACACCTTATATTCCCAAAACAGCAAGTGTTTTTAGCTGTACGGAATCGTTACACTATTACGCACCCAGCAAAAACAATGTTTCCATCGTCTGAAAAAGTTCACTGATATAAGGCACCACCCAAAACATGACAATAATCAATCCAGCTAAAGTAAGCAAAAAAGCCTGTTCGTCCCTGCCGCTTTGTTTTAGCACCTGTCCCAAAATTGTCACAATAATACCTACTGCTGCGATTTTAAAAATAATTGCTATCTCCATATTTTTCCTCGATTTCAAATTTGAATTGTGCTTCTGTATCTATTCTGAATAGTTCGTCACAAACATATGATTACAAACATTATTCCCCCCAATAGACTGACCGGAACCCATACTTTTCGTTCCTTCGCATCATTCTCTTTGTTCTTCTTTTTCTGTTTCTCCAGCTCTTCTATCTGTTTTTTTAGAAAACAAATATTTTCCTCTCTACGAAATCCAAAAAATCCAATTCCCGATCTTAAAATGATATCAAATGTTTCTCTATCTACATTCCAGCTCTCTTCTTTTTCTTTTAACACCTCTTCCCACACCATCTGCCCATTCGGATAGATATTCTCACTTAATCGTCTCGAAATCTCCTGTAATACCTCTGTTATTCGAGAATCTCCACTCTTATAATTCGCAAAATAATCAATCACTCTTATTCGCTCTGTTTCTATTGCAAATATGGATTTATGTAAAAACAACCCGAATTCCTCTATCCTGTTCTGACGTTCCCTCTGCATCTGCATCCACTGATACAAATTACCTGCAATACCACCTAGCAGTAAAACAATTCCTACTATTTTCCCCATAATAACTTTCCTTGTCCATCGTAAATTCGAAATTCGCGCATCCCATTTTCCAAACGAATAAGCTCCACAAACCTTTCTATAATTTCATAACTGTCATCCAGGCCGCTGCCCTCATGCTCCGTTTTGCTCATTCCTGCTAATTCACATACTCTCTGATTTTTTTGTATCCATGGATTACACAAAACCTGTTCGATATCACCTGCATGCATGGTTCCCAAAATCTTTACCCCGGAACACCGCATCTGTTCAAGCAAAACAAACTCTGCCTCTTTCCCAAGTTCATCTACCGCAATAATTTCCGGTGACATCGACCGCAGCAGCATCCTCATCCCCAAAGCTTTGGGACAGGCATCCAGTACATCCGTACGTTTTCCCAAATCATTTTGCGGTTTTCCATTGACACAGGCTGCTATTTCCGAACGTTCATCCACAACTCCCGTTTTTAATCCTGCATACATATCATCTCCATTGGATAAAATTCGTATCGCGTCCCTTAAACAAGTAGTTTTTCCTGCTCCCGGAGCAGCAAAAAATATGGTGTTATAAATACTGTTCTCTTTTCTTAGAAATGGAATAATCTGCTCCGCACACCCCTTTCTTTCATGTGCAATTCGAATATTCAGTCCTCCGATATCAATCATATTTGTAATTTTTGGCTCACCACTCCCTTTCCAATCTTCATACGTGGCATGCCCCGTAATACCGATACGATGTCCGCCGGAAAATGTAAGATATCCCTGCTTTAACTCCTCTTCCATGGCATAGATGGAATATCCCGTAATATAATTGAGCATCTCATCCAAACGCTGCCTGTCAATCATACTGTCATAATTGCCCAGCCATTCATTATGTGTTCCATAGATGAGTTCCACCGGCCAGCCGATACGCACACGGATTTCCTCTAACCCATCCCAATTTATCTTTCGCAT
>CAYVGA010000153.1:0-4657 GCA_964449855.1 uncultured Lachnobacterium sp. | reverse complement strand
TTTTCGCGATAGTCTTTGCTTTCGCGATGTTCTTTGTTTTCACGATAGTCCCTACGTTCGCGGCTTTCTTTATTTTCACGGCGTTCACGATGTTCTCCGGCTTCACGGAAAGAAACATCTTCGTAGTCTTCTCTGTTTTCATAATTTTCCCGACGACGATTTCGATTATTGCGAAAACGAGGGTAATGGTTGTTATGCGCACTTGGTGCTTTACGGTTTTGATTGTTATTATGATTTGTATTTGCCATAATTACTCCTTTGATTTCAGCACATAATTCACGGCCGCCTTTAACTGTTCATTCTTATCCAGCTCGGGATCTTGTATTAATTCCCTTGCCTCTTCCTCTGTAAAAAGTTCACGCAAGGCTACCTGATGATTGTTTACAGGAATATAGGAAACCTTTTCATCGTGAATGGATTTTAAGACATAATAAGGAAGTGTCTGTCCTTTTCCTATTGGTAATTGTACGATATTTTCTACGATACAAACACCCTGGTTTTCGCTGTAAATTTTCTGTTTCTTTTGAAACATCGGTTGCCTCCAAGCTAATGTTTACGCAAATAAACATTTTTTAACATAATTTGACTTATATATCATACCATAAATTCGCTCTACTTTCAATCTTCATTCGTTGCACTTTATTTTATACAATTAATGGCTGTTGCACTTTAGGCAAATCACAAATTTCTTTCTCTGTCTGATCTTAAAAAATATTTTAAAATTGATACTATAAATAAGGCCAAATAAGAATATAATAAAAAATCATTATAAAACAAAATATGTATTTGAACGATTGGAGGAAAGATTTATGAAAAGAATCGTTACTATTCAGGATATATCATGTGTTGGAAAATGTTCACTAACTGTAGCTCTTCCTATTATCTCAGCTATGGGCGTGGAAGCTGCCATTTTACCAACTGCAGTGCTTTCTACACATACCATGTTTCAGAATTTCACCTGCAAAGACTTGACAGATCAGGTAGAACCGATTGCAGAACATTGGAAAAAAGAAAATTTTAAATTTGATGCGGTGTATACCGGATATTTGGGTTCTTTTGAACAGATTGACTTAATGAAGCAGTTTTTTGAAGATTTTAAAACAGCGTCGAATATTTTATTTGTTGATCCTGCAATGGCAGATAATGGGAAATTGTATCCTGCTTTTGATGAAGCTTTTGCAAAACACATGGGTACACTTTGTGCAAAAGCAGATATCATTGTGCCAAACATTACAGAGGCTTGTTTTATGACCGGTATGGAGTATAAAACAGAATATGACGAAAACTATGTAAAAGAAATGCTGGTTCGTCTTTGTGATTTGGGTGCAAAAATCAGTATCTTAACCGGTGTAAGTTTTGCGGAAGGAAAAACCGGCGTTATGGGATATGAGAAAGAAACCGGTGAATTTGCTTATTATGAACACGAGAAACTTCCTGTAAGTTATCATGGTACCGGCGATATCTTTTCCAGCACCTGCGTGGGCGCAATGATGAATGGTTTGGATTGGAAAGAAGCCGTGAAAGTGGCTGCGGATTATACATCTGAATGTATTCGCATTACATTGGAAGATCCTGCGAAGCCTTGGTATGGGGTGAATTTTGAACAGGCGATTCCGTATTTAGTGGATAGAATGAAATAAACGCATAAAAAAATCATCAGATTTTGAAATTAAAATCTGATGATTTTTTATAACTAATTTTGGAATAACTTCGTTGAATAGTAGCGGTCTCCACTGTCCGGAAGCAATACCACAATCGTTTTTCCTTCGGATTCTTTGCGTTTTGCAACTTCTACGGCTGCTGCAAGTGCACCACCAGAGGAAATGCCTACGAGGAAGCCTTCTTCTGTGCCAATGAGCTTGCCGTATTCGATGGCTGTGTCATCTTCGATCGTAATGATTTCGTCGTAAATGTTCTGATTCAGGATGCTTGGGGCAAAGCCTGCACCGATACCCTGAATTCCGTGTATGCCGCCTTTTCCTGTGGAAAGAAATGGAGATGCAGCAGGTTCCATGGCAATGACTTTAATTTCCGTATTCATGTCTTTTAGGTATTCGCCTGTGCCTGTGATTGTTCCACCCGTTCCTACTCCAGCAACAAACATATCTACACGACCGTCGGTATCACGCCAGATTTCCGGACCGGTGGTTTTGCGATGTGCATCACAGTTTGCAGGGTTATCAAACTGTGCCGGAATGAAACTGTTTGGGATTTCTTTTTGAAGTTCTTCTGCTTTTGCAATTGAGCCTTTCATACCAAGTGCACCATCCGATAAGACAATTTCTGCACCATAGGCTTTGATGAGGTTCTGGCGTTCCACACTCATGGTATCCGGAATAACAATGATGCATTTGTAGCCTTTGATGGCTGCGATGGATGCAAGACCAATGCCGGTGTTACCGGAAGTTGGTTCGATGATGGTCGCTCCCGGTTTTAAAATGCCTGCACGTTCTGCCTGTTCAATCATTTCTTTTGCTACGCGGTCTTTTGCGGAGCCGGCTGGATTGAGGTATTCTAATTTTGCCAAAAGACGACAGTTTAAGTCATATTTTTCTTCGATATGTTTTAATTCCACAAGAGGGGTATTTCCAATAAGTTCATATACATTATTATAGATTTTTCCCATATTCATTTCCTTTCTCAAAGAAATTAGATCTATATCTTCAAAAATACTCGTCAGGGAAAGAAATCACTCAATTTCTTTCCCTGACAATAAAGATTCTTTTATATAGGCCTAATCTCACATTAAATTACTTATTTTTCATTCATTTTTAGGTCTGGTGCAAGACTTTTTCTGCATAGACTTAGTCTTCCTTCCATTGGCATATTTTTACATATTTAAACTACTTGCGGTCGATTGTTCCACCACAAAGCACATAATCATCTTTATAAAATACGGCTGCCTGCCCCGGTGTCATGGCACGCTGTGGTTCGTCAAAACGGCAAAGCACTCTGCCATCTTCTAATAAGATCAGTTTGCATGGGGCACCTTTGTGGGAGTAACGTACTTTTCCAATTGCTTCTACTTCTTCGCCTGATTTAAGTTCCGACATTCCCATGTAATTCATGTCCTTGACATAACATTCTGTTTCAAAAAGCTGCTCGGATTTGCAGATGACAACTTCATTGGTGTCTGGACGTAATTCTTTTACAAAAAGCGGTGTCGGTGCTGTCAGGCCAAGTCCTTTTCGTTGTCCAACGGTATAGTGAATGATTCCTTTGTGCTGTCCAAGAATATTGCCTTCTGTGTCTACAAAATTGCCCGGTGCAAATTCTTCCCCTGTTTCTTTCTTGATGAAACCTGCATAATCGCCGTCCGGAATAAAGCAGATGTCCTGACTGTCCTGTTTGTGGGCAACCGGTAAGTGAATACGCTGTGCGATGTTACGGATTTCGTCTTTTGTGTAGGCTCCAACCGGCATTAACGTGTATGCAAGCTGGTCCTGTGTCAAGTTATAAAGGGCATACGTCTGGTCTTTTTGGGTTGTTACGGAGTTCTGAATCGTGTAACGTCCATTCTCTAATTGTTTGATACGGGCGTAATGACCGGTTGCAATATAGTCTGCACCAATTTCTTTGGCACGTTTTAAGAGTGCTTCCCATTTGACATGGCGGTTGCAGGCATTACACGGATTCGGTGTACAGCCCTTTTTATACTCATCAATAAAATAATCAATGACTGAGCATTGGAAATCTTCGCGGAAATTCATGACATAATAAGGAATTTCTAAAAGCTGTGCCACACGGCGGGCATCATCTACGGCAGAAAGACCACAGCATCCGCCTTCTTCTTCCTGCGTAAAAACGTCCTCTTCCTGCCAAATCTGCATGGTCACACCAATGACATCATAGCCCTGTTCTTTTAATAAATATGCGGCTACAGAGGAATCTACGCCTCCGGATAAGCCTACAACTACTTTTTTCTTCATGAACTAATAGTCCTCTTCTTCCTCTTCTTCGTGTTCACTAATATCGGTTACCGGTTTTTCTAATCCATTAATAACAATTCCATTTTTTTCTGCATAATCCCAAAGGGCTGCATGAATGGCTTCTTCTGCCAAAAGGGAACAGTGTACTTTTACCGGCGGAAGTCCGTCGAGGGCATCCATAACGGCTTTATTGGTTACCTGAAGGGCTTCCTGTACGGTTTTGCCAATGACAAGTTCGGTTGCCATACTGCTGGTTGCAACGGCTGCACCACAGCCAAATGTTTTAAATTTTGCGTCGCGGATAACCTGATTTTCATCAATGTCTAAATAAATACGCATGATGTCTCCGCATTTTGCGTTTCCTACGGTGCCAACACCACTAGCGTTTTCGAGCTCTCCTACATTTCTTGGGTTGTTAAAATGATCCATTACTTTTTCGCTATACATTGTTTCTTCTCCCTAAATCTTTCCATTTATTTTATTGTAACTCTCATTTCGGAATCGTGTGTTTGATGTATTGGGAATTGTAAGTAATATTTTCCCACAATACACACAAATCTTCTTCCAGACCTAAATGGTCCCAAATACACCTACAACTTCTAATCAATTTTTCTAATATTATATTTTTTCTTGACAGAAACATAATTCCGAAAAGAAATTATTGTAAATCTGTAACTATTCTGTGTGAACAAAGCATCCGTATTACTGTTTGCGAGGTACGAGTGAAC
>CAYVGA010000152.1:0-4662 GCA_964449855.1 uncultured Lachnobacterium sp. | reverse complement strand
GAAGAAATTTCGCAAAAGCAAAGTGGTGATAAATTACAGATGCAAAAAAATATGGAGTGGAAGCTGGTGTTGGAAACAGAAGCAATTATTGGCAAAAATGGATTAGGGAAAAAGAAAGAAGGAGATGGAAAAACACCGGTTGGAGTTTTCTTTTTTGTAAAGGCGTTTGGAATTTTGGAAAATCCGGGGTGTAAAATGGAGTATACGCAAGTAGATGAGGATGAGTATTGGGTTGATGATAGTGCCTCGAAATATTATAATAAATTTGTGGACGTGAATGAGGCAGAGCCAGATTGGATGAGTGCGGAACATATTGTGGAATATGAAGAAAGCTATCATTATGTGTTGGCAACAAGTTATAATGTGGAACGGATTCCGGGAAAAGGGTCTGCGGTTTTTCTGCATTGTACGTCAGAAGAGGCAGAAGCAACAGCGGGGTGTATTGCAATACCGGAAGTGTATATGCAAGAAATTATGAAGCGAGTGGAACCACAGTGTGTATTAATTGTAGATAAAGTGGAGAATATATTGAGTTATTAAAATAGTGTTTTTTGTGAAAATGAATTTGGAAAGGTAACTATTCAGGACAGCTCAAAACACCTGCTGTTTTGAGCGTAAGAATGTGATTTAAGAATGAGCAAACTCATCTGTGAAGCAGATTTCTCATAGGTTTGCGAATCGTAGAAAAAATGTGATTTTAGGAAGAAGAAAGTAGGAAAGGGGTCAGTATGAAAAACGTAACAAATTTGGTGTATGTTGCAGATGGTGCAAAGGTAATTGGTGATGTTGAAATTGGGAATGGCAGTAGTGTTTGGTATAATGCAGTGATTCGAGGAGATTCGAATGTTATTGTGATTGGAGAAAATACAAATGTGCAGGATAATGCAGTGTTACATACCAGCCATAGTCATGCGTTGAAGATTGGGGATAATGTGACGATCGGGCATGGAGCTATCGTACATGGATGCACGATAGGAAATAATGTGTTGATTGGAATGGGTGCGATTGTTTTGGACGGTGCGGTGATAGAGGACAATTGTATCATTGGTGCAGGTGCTTTGGTGACGCAGAATAAGATGATAGAAACTGGCTCACTTTGTTTTGGAAATCCGGCGAAGGTGGTGAGGAAGATTTCGGAAGAAGAAAAGTTGTCGATTGTTGAAAATGCAAAGGAGTATGTGCAGGAAGCAGGGACGCATTTAAAGTGGATGGATAATGAATTACAATAATTTTTGGAGATAAATACGATGGTTTTATCCAATCTTATGTATGTAATTTTGTGCTTGAAAAACGGATGCAAGTGGCATTTTTGGCAGCATTGATGATTCCTAATTTATAAAATATAGTGTGTTGGATTCTGCTTCGCGAAGCGAATGTTCATGCAGAATCCAATCGTTACTGAGAATGGAGTGAACAAGAACACTTTTTTAAATTGGCAAAGGATGGAATGGGTAGAATGTTTGCAAGCAAAGGCCTTATTTGCTATAATAAAAACAAGTATAGTGTGGGGAGGTATTTGGTATGGAATTACTTACAAAAGCGAGTTATTCGGGAGAAGTATCGGAACGTGAAAAAAGGAATCTCGAAGTAGCATATAGAGCGGCATGTGAAAGTATGGTTTTATTGAAAAATGAAGGGGTACTTCCTCTACAGACAAAGAAAGTAGCGCTTTATGGAGCAGGAGCAAGCAGAACCATTAAAGGGGGAACAGGTTCTGGGGAAGTGAATGAAAGACATAGTGTAACGATTTTAGAAGGTATGGAAAATCGTGGTTTTGAGATTGCTTCAAAACAGTGGCTTGCAGATTATGAAGCGGATTATGCAGCAGGGGAGCTGGCGCATAAAAGGGCACAAAGAGATGTTATAAAACTAATAAAGTCAAAATCCTTTATGGAAATGATGTTAAAGGGATATACGCCGCCGGCAGGCAGAGCGATTAGTGAATTGGATATTGCGGAGAGTGAAACGGATACTGCAATTTATATATTGAGCCGACAGGCGGGAGAAGGCGGAGATAGAAAAGCAGAAAAAGGTGATTTGTTTATTACTGATGAAGAAAGAGCTGCAATAGAAACCTGTGTAAAGAATTACAAAAATTTTGTATTGGTGATTAACAGCGGATGTTCCATTGATATGTCTTTTGTAGAGGAGATTCCGGGCATTGGAGCAATTTTGTTTATCTGCCAGTTGGGTACAGAAGGTGGAAATGCATTTGCGGATGTAATTTCAGGTAAGGTAACACCTTCGGGGAAATTGGCTGATACATGGGCAAAGAAATATGCGGATATTCCTTTCCATGACGAATTTAGTTATTTGAATGGAAATGTAGAAGAGGAGTATTATAAAGAGGGAATTTATGTAGGTTATCGATATTTTGATAGTTTTGAGGTAGAGCCATGTTATCCATTTGGGTATGGTTTGAGCTATACGGATTTTTCTATTTATAGTGCAGGTATTTCGTTGGATAGAACAACGATTCGTTTGGATGCTGTGGTGACAAATATCGGTACAGAATATAGCGGCAAAGAAGTGGTACAGACTTACGTAAGTGCACCGACAGGTAAACTGCATAAAGAATATCAGAGTTTGGCAGCGTTTGCTAAGACAAAAGTACTTGCACTGGCAGAACGAGAAGTGCTGCATTTGAGTTTTGATATGAGAGAATTGGCAAGTTATGATGAGGAACGTGCAAGTTATATTTTAGAAGCAGGAGAATATATTGTAAGACTGGGCAATTCTTCTAGAAAGACAGTACCAGTGGCGGTGATACTTTTGGATGAAGAAGTGGTTGTATCAATGCACTGTCATATTTGTCCGGTAACAGAGACAATCGAAGAATTGAAATCAGAATCATACGAATTGGAAGAGATAAATGCTGGTGTTCCCAGACTGGTTCTAAATGTATCGGATTTTAAGACTGTGCACTATACGTATCAGAATCCGGAAGTTTATAGTGATGAACGTGTGGATGCGTTTATGAATCGCCTGACATTGAAAGAGATGGTGGAAATCGTAGTTGGTATCGGGATGTTTGGTGGAAAGACCAGATTTAACATGCCGGGTTCCGTAGGAAATACGACTTCAAAATTCTGGGATAAAGGTCTGGCAAATGTAACGCTTTGCGATGGTCCGGCAGGTCTTCGAATTACAAAACGTTCGGTGGTACAGAAAAATGGAAGTTTAAAACCGGTGGAACTTCCGATTTCGGTCTTTGAAATGTTCCCGGAATTTGTGCAGAGATTTTTAAAGGCAGATCCGGAAAAGGGACAGGTGGTGTATCAGTATACAACTGCTTTTCCGGTGACTGCGGCGTTAGCACAGGCGTGGAATACAGAACTTTTGGAAGAAGTCGGAAAAGCAATTTTTGTTGAAATGAAGGAATATGGATGTACATTCTGGCTGGCTCCGGCAGTGAATATTCATAGAAATCCGCTTTGTGGGCGAAATTTTGAATATGTTTCGGAAGATCCATTTCTTACCGGTGAAGTGGCAGCGGCACTTGCCAAAGGTGTGCAGCAGGAAGAAGGATATTATGTTACGGTGAAACATTTTGCATGTAACAATATGGAAGATAATCGGAATAAAGTATCAAGTAATTTGACGGAACGTACCTTGCGTGAAATTTATCTTCGTGGTTTTGAACGTGCGGTGCGCAAAGGAAATGCAAAGGCGATTATGACATCTTATAATCGAGTGAATCAGGTTTATACGCCGAATAGTCATGACCTTTGTACAAAGGTACTTCGAAATGAATGGGGATTTGATGGTGTAGTGATGACAGACTGGTTCTCAACAAATAAAGGATTGGGTCACAATGCACTTGCGATGCGGGCAGGAAACGATTTGATTATGCCGGGCGGCGGTTCTTATAAGAAAGAAATTTTGGCTGGTGTGAAATCAGGTATGATTTCGGAAACGGATGTCAGAAGATGTTGTGCAAATGTGGTCCGTGCGATTATGAATAGTGCAATCCAAAAGGAATACATTGACAAGCAATAAAGCATGGGGCTAAAATATAAGATAATCCTATATAGGAAATAAATGTAAGTAGAAGGAGGGAGACAATGCAGGGAAATGATATCAGATATTTGAAATGTCTGGCAAAGCGTTATCCAACTATCGCAGATACGGCAACAGAGATTATTAATTTAAAATCCATTCTCAATTTGCCAAAGGGAACGGAACATTTTATTACAGATATACATGGTGAATATGCTCAGTTTCAGCATATTATTAAAAATGCATCCGGAGCAATCAAACAGAAGATAGAGGAAGAATTTGGAAGTACAATTAGTCAGAAAGAGAAACGTACACTGGCGACACTTATTTATTATCCAAAGGAAAAGCTGACACAGATTATTGAGAATGAAAAATATATTGATGACTGGTATTCTGTAAATTTATATCGTTTGGTGTGCATGTGTAAGAGAACTTCTTCGAAATATAGTCGTTCCAAGGTACGTAAAGCATTGCCAAAGGAATTTGCATATATCATTGAAGAACTTTTAAATGGTCGTCAGGATATTTTGGATCAGGAAGATTATTATTTCGAGATTATTCATTCTGTTATTAGTACAGGCAGAGCTGGTGATTTGGTGGTGGCGTTGTGTGATTTGATTCGTCATTTAATCGTAGACCATCTGCATGTAGTGGGTGATATTT
>CAYVGA010000151.1:0-4679 GCA_964449855.1 uncultured Lachnobacterium sp. | reverse complement strand
GATGAATTATTATAAAAATAAGATGGAGAAATACACCGATGGTAGAAGAGAAAAAATCTGTTATAAAACCAACACTGTATCTTGTGGCAAAAAACTTTTCGGATCATGAAGTAGGAAAGAATGCAGCAGCACTTGCTTATTATCTATTGTTTACTATATTTCCATTAACAA
The DNA here is from genome assembly GCA_964449855.1 of uncultured Lachnobacterium sp. Lineage (GTDB taxonomy): Bacteria > Bacillota > Clostridia > Lachnospirales > Lachnospiraceae > Roseburia. Next base: position 4,508 of record CAYVGA010000151.1, on the reverse strand, counting down.
TATTTTTTAGTAACCTATTGGGTTTACTGGATATCAATATCAGTTTTACATCAGAACAATTAGATAAATTTATGCCGCGCGATGTTGTAATATTGTTAGAATCGTATTTTGAGTATGTTTCCAATTCATCAAGTTATAAATTATTATGGTTTTCACTTGTATTTTCCATATGGTTTCCGATGCGTGCTACAAAGGGAATTATGGATAGTGTGAGAGTAGCCTATCATCTTGAAAAGCCAGAAAATTCAGTAAGATACATAATAAAGCAGCTGTTATATACAGTGGTATTTTTGTTTGTAATTGTAGCATGTTTAATACTTACGATCATTGGAAAAAACTTTATGCTGTTTATTTGGAGCATAACCCCGGATGAAACCATTTGGTTAGCTGAAATATTTGCTTCAATATGGCAGTATTTTAGATTTGTACCAATTGGTTTTTTGATGCTTGCTGCATTAGGAAGTTTGTATACACTTTCACTGGATGAGAAACATAAACAAGGTGCTATGATTCCAGGTATAGTTGTAGCAATGCTTGTGTGGATGATTGCCAGTATTGTTTTTTCTTTTTATGTTGAAAACATTGCCAGTTATTCCGTTATATATGGTACGCTTGAAGCTATGATTATATTATTGATGTGGCTTTATTTGACTGCACTTAGTATCATAATGGGCGTGGAATTTAATGCGGCATTACAGGAAGTAAGAGGCGAAGAGTTTCAGATTAGAGCTGAAATAGAAAAACTGGACATAAAAGAACGAGCAAAAAAATTAAAGACAGATATACCAGCGATATTTTTTGCGTTGAAAGACAAAGATACTCCAGTATGGGCAAAAATATTTGCTGGAATGACAGTGGTATATGCACTTTCGCCGATAGATTTGGTTCCGGATTTCGTACCGGTTTTAGGATACTTGGATGATGTTATCATATTGCCAGCATTGATAGCACTGACGATTAAATATATTCCAAAGGATGTTCTGGAACGATGCAGGATACAGTCTGAAGGTATGTGGCAGGATGGGAAGCCCAAGAAATGGTATTATGCGATACCTATTATAGCAATATGGTTAATTGTTTTTTGGTTGATTTTCTGCATTGTGAAATAACGAAAAGAGAACTATTTTTACAAAATCTCTCTGTGATTTAATCACAGGGAGATTTTTTTTAAGTTGTAAACTGGTGTAATAGTAAAGTAAACTCATTTTTATCAAATTGTAGAAGTCCTTCGTCGCGCATTTTACACAATTCGTTGGACATGGCACTTCGGTCAACACAAAGAAAATCGGCAAGTTGCTGTCTGGTAAACGGAATTGTAAACTGGTTATTATTATGTTTCTTTGCTTCTTCTGAAAGATAGGATATAAGCTTTGTACGTGTGGAGCGTTTAGACATATGACCAATTTTCTGCACAAGTTTTCTGTTCTTTTCAGAGATTGAGAAGAAAAGGTTTTGTACTACCATTGAGTGAAAACAGCAGGCTGTTGAACATACTGTGAGGATTCTTTTAATATCAAAAAAAATAACAGAACTATCTTCCTCCGCAATGACATCATTAAGAAGAGCACCACTCTCCGGTGCCACATATGCTTCTCCAAACATTTCACCTACTCGTATTACATTAACAATGTTTCGATTTCCCCAAAAATCATCATGCTGTACAAGCAGTTTTCCCTCTACTAATACCATGATGTTATCTATGTGTTCTCCCGCTCGAAAAACATAGTTCCCTTTTTTAAATGTTAGCAATCTGGCTTGAAGGCAGTTTAACATAGCGGCGATTTCATTATCGCCTACACCTGAAAAAAGTTGAATTCGTTTTAAAATATCTATATATTTTTTCATAAATTGCTCCTTTGTTGTAAAAACAACCGACTTGTTATAATTATTGTATTATAATCTGAACGTAAAGTCAAAGAAAAGTAATCAACATGATTTAAATTGAGAAGGAGGATTCTGATGTTTCGAAAGATAATTAAAATTGATGAAGAGAAATGTAATGGATGTGGGGCTTGTGCATCAGCTTGTCATGAAGGAGCAATTGAAATGATTGATGGAAAAGCGAAACTAACCCGTGAAGATTATTGCGATGGATTAGGAGACTGTTTACCTGCATGTCCAACGGGTGCAATTACATTTGAAGAAAGAGAAGCACCTGCATATGATGAGGCTGCGGTATTAGCTTCGAAAAAAAAGAGAGAACATGAAACTTTAGCATGTGGATGTCCAGGGACACAAGCAAGGCAAATTACAAGAGAAAATTGCGATTATAGTGTATCAACACCAGTAACAAATTCTGAACTTATGCAGTGGCCTGTACAAATCAAATTGTTGCCACCACGTGCACCATATTTTAATGGAGCAAATCTATTGATTGCAGCTGATTGTACAGCCTATGCATATGGAAATTTCCATAAGGAATTTATTCGTAACCATATTACACTTATCGGTTGTCCAAAGCTAGATGAGGGTGATTATACAGAAAAACTTACAGAAATCATAAAAAATAATAATATCAAGAGCGTTACCGTCGTTCGTATGGAAGTGCCATGTTGCGGTGGAATCGAACATGCTGCAAAGAGAGCTTTGCAGAAAAGTGGAAAATTTATTCCATGGCGTGTTGTTATTATTTCAACAAATGGAAAAATATTAGACTAGAATAATTCAAAAGGAGATTGTCTTTATGAAGTATTTAGTAAATGAACAATGTATTGGATGTAGTTTTTGTTCCAGCTATTGAAGAAATTTAAGAGAGGTAAAAAGTCATGGATAATAAAATGTTTTGTTTTCAGTGTGAACAAACAGCAGGATGTACAGCATGTACAGGAGCACAAGGAGTATGCGGTAAAAAAGCAGATACAGCAAAGTTACAGGATGAACTGACAGGTGCATTAATTGGTTTAGCAAGAGCAACCGAAGGAAATGAGCATCTTGTTAATGAAGAAACGGATAAGTTAATCCTAGAGGGATTATTTACAACAATAACGAATGTTAATTTTAACAATGAAACCTTAGAGATATTGATTAGGAGAATTGAAGCAGAGAAAGAACGTCTGGTTCCAAATTGCTTTAGCTGTGTAAGTTGCTGTGGCAGAAACGATAATTTTAATATGCAGTCAGTTTGGCAGGATAATGAAGATATACGTTCTTTAAAGTCATTAATACTTTTCGGTATTCGAGGTATGGCTGCATATGCATATCATGCTTCCGTTTTAGGATATACAGACAAGGAAGTTAATAATTTCTTCTATAAGGCGTTATTTGCAATCGGAATGAAAGACTGGGGGATGGAAGAACTATTGCCTATCGTATTACAGACAGGTGAGATTAACTTAAAGTGTATGGCTCTTTTGGATAAAGCAAATACAGAAACATATGGAAATCCAGAGCCAACCAGTGTTACTCTGAAAGTAGAAAAAGGTCCGTTCATTGTAATCTCTGGACATGATCTTTATGATTTAAAACAATTATTAGATCAAACAAAGGATAAAGGGGTTAATGTATACACTCACGGAGAAATGCTTCCAGCACATGCTTATCCGGAATTGAAGAAATACACACATCTGAAAGGGAACTTTGGTACGGCATGGCAGAATCAGCAAAAGGAATTTGCCAATATTCCGGCGCCAATCCTTTTTACAACCAACTGTTTGATGCCACCGAAAGAAAGTTATTCAGATCGTGTATTTACAACAGAGGTAGTATCTTATCCGGAGATAGTCCATATTGGGGAAGAGAAAGATTTCTCAGTAGTTATTCAAAAGGCATTGGAACTTGGTGGTTATAAAGAAGATGTACAGTTTACGGGATTCAATGGTGGAACAGAGGTAATGACAGGATTTGGTCATAATGCAGTTTTATCTAATGCTGAAGCGGTAGTTGATGCTGTAAAGTCAGGAGCGATTAAACATTTCTTCCTTGTTGGTGGATGCGATGGTGCAAGACCAGGAAGAAACTATTACACAGAATTTGTAAAGCAAACACCAAAGGATAGCATTGTTCTTACAGTTGCATGTGGAAAGTATAGATTTAATGATTTAGACTTAGGTAATATAGGCGGATTCCCTCGAATTATGGATATGGGACAGTGTAATGATGCGTATAGTGCAATCAAAGTTGCAGTTGCTCTTGCGGAAGCCTTTGAATGTGGAGTAAATGATTTACCTCTTTCAATGGTACTTTCATGGTATGAGCAGAAAGCGGTATGTATTTTGTTGACTTTGTTACATCTTGGCATTAAGAATATATTACTTGGACCAACATTGCCTGCATTTGTTTCGCCTAATGTGCTTGATTTCTTAGTGAAGAATTATAATATCGCTCCGGTTTCTACACCAGAAGAAGATATGAAGAGACTTATTGGAGAATAGCAAGTAAGGCGAAATTTTCAGTTCCCCATATTAGAACATTCCAGAAGAAAGAGAGCTCTCATTGAATTGAGGAAAATGTTAGTCAGCTTTGAAAGGTAAAAATAATTCGCGCTAAAAAGTAAAGAATTTATGCATAAT
>CAYVGA010000150.1:0-4742 GCA_964449855.1 uncultured Lachnobacterium sp. | reverse complement strand
AGGGATAAAATGTATCGTTATTTTGATGATAGGAATTGTTGTAGAATTTTAGATGAATTGAAAATAGAGATTTAGAGTTAATAATAAACTACCTGCCCCATTGCGATTCCATCATTGTAGATTAGTAATCCAAGTTCTGTCATTTTGATTCCCTCCTTAATTTCGCTGATTTGTTATAGGAATGGAATTCTTGCGTTTGTAATTGATATTATCAAATACTTCTTCGACGCAGTGTCCTTTCATAATAATAGGTTGTACTTTGTAGGTGTTGAATCCTGACGTGAATTTTGTGCACGTTTTTTTGAATTTGATGCATTGGTTACATCTGCTGACGAGATATTTGAGTTTTTCATGTGTCTCCTCTCTGTTGCAAAGACGAGCACAATAGAATGTTCTCTACACAAGTTATACAAAAAAGAACCAGCAGACAATGGCTTTATGGCAAATTTTATGTATAGTTTGAAGATTATGTAATTTTAGTTTCATTTAATTGGAAACTTTTCTGAAACGGAGTTGATTCTAATTAAGAACACGAATTCCAAAGGTGGAATATCATGTGAAAAGTGTAATTTTCAGATGTAGTTTCACTTAGTGAATTATATTCTGAATCGTTACAATTAGTGGTGAAAATCATATAAATTTATGCAGAGCAAGTCTATTTACATTATCTGCGTGTAAAAATGTTAGCATATTTTTACATACAAAACAAGCAGCTTATAAAATTTTTACAAAGGAGCTAATATGAGTTTTGAATTAACCGCCTCCATGATGTGTGCCGATTTCGGCCATTTGGAGCAGGAAGTACAGGCATTAGAAAAAGCGAATATTGATTCTTTCCACATTGATATCATGGATGGCCGTTATGTACCGAATTATGCCATGTCATTAAATGATCTGCGCTATATCCGTTCAGCCACAATGAAGCCATTGGATGTGCATCTGATGATTGAACATCCACGTACACATATCGATATGTTTATTCAGAATTTACGGAAAGGCGATACAATTTACATACATCCGGAGGCGGAGTATCATCCGTCGACGACATTACAGAAGATAATTGATGCGGGATTGGTTCCGGGAATTGCGATTAATCCGGGGACGAGCGTGGAGACCGTTTTTGAGATGCTCCGTATCGTAGATAAAGTGTTGGTGATGTCCGTAAATCCGGGCAATGCAGGACAAATGTATTTGCCTTATGTAGGGAAAAAGATAGAGCGTCTTTTGGAACTTCGTGAGGAAATGGGATTTGAACTGATTTGGGATGGTGCATGCAGTGCGGACAAAATTCTAGAATATGCGCCAAAGGGAATGGATGGTTTTGTGCTTGGAACAACACTTTTGTTTGGTAAAAGGTATTCTTATGATGTTATTTTAAATGACATTCGAAGCATGCGTTTTTCAATAAAATAAAAAGGGTAAATGATATGAATGCAGCAGTTGTTTTATCAGGTGGAGTAGGAACACGCATAGGTGCTTCGATTCCAAAACAGTATATAAAAGTGCAGGGAAAGATGCTAATTACATATTCGCTAGAGACACTGGCGAGGCATCCGCAGATAGATTTGATTGTGATTGTTGCGGAGAAAAAATGGCAGATGGAGATTTTGAAAGAAATAGAGCGTGTTCATCCGTATGAATGTAAGATAAAAGCGTTTGCAGAGCCGGGAATTACCAGACAGCATTCGGTTTATAATGCACTGGAAATGATTGATAATTATTGGCATGGACAGATAAAAAATGTATTGATTCATGATGCGGCACGTCCGAATCTCACAACAGCTTTAGTGTCGGAATGCTTGGATTCATTAACACGCTATGAGGGTGTGATGCCGGTGCTCCCTATGAAAGATACAGTTTATGCAAGTGAAAACAAGAAGACAGTTGCAAAACTTTTGGATAGAGAGACTTTGTTTGCCGGGCAGGCTCCGGAGGCATTTCATTTTGAGGCATATTTGCTGGCGAATAAAACGCTTTTTCCGAAGAAACTCCATAGGATAAAAGGTTCTACAGAACCGGCAATTTTGGCAGGGATGCATGTGGTTATGATTGCCGGAGATGAGCAGAATTATAAAATTACGACAGCAAAAGATTTAGAACGTTTTGAAACAGATTTAAGAAATAGAGAATGATAGTGAGGAAAAAAGCGAATGAAAGCGTGGATGTTACATGGTATACATGATTTTACATATGAAGATACGTCCATTCCTGTGCTGAAAGATGGTGAAGTGTTGGTGCAGGTAAAGTCTGCCGGTATCTGTGGTTCGGATATACCTAGAATATATCGGGATGGTGCACATCAGATGCCTTTGATTCCAGGACATGAATTTGCGGGAGAAGTAGTTCAGGTAGGAAAATGGGTAGATGATGCATGGATGCAAAAAAGGGTTGGTGTTTATCCATTAATTCCATGTAAAGAATGTGATTCTTGTAGAAAAGGCTACTTTGAGATGTGTAAGAATTATAGTTATATTGGTTCCCGACAAAATGGTGCTTTTGCAGAATTTGTGGCTGTTCCAGCCCAAAATTTGATTGCTTTACCGAATACAGTTTCTTATGAGCAGGCTGCGATGCTGGAACCGATGGCTGTAGCGGTGCATGCGATGCAGCAGGTGAATCCGGCACAGACATCTACAGTGGCAGTGTGTGGATTAGGGACGATTGGTTTATTACTCACGATGTTTTTGTTGGAAAAGGGCATCCGGAATGTTTTGGTAATTGGAAATAAAAGCTCTCAAAAAAGAAAGGCACAAGAACTCGGTTTATCGGAGGATAACTACTGTGATAGTATAGTAGAGGATGTACTTGATTGGTGTAATGCAAAGACAAATAGATGTGGCGTGGATGTTGTATTTGAATGTGTAGGGAAAAGTGCTACATTTTCGCAATGTATTGAAATAGCTGCACCAAAGGGAACGGTCTGTTTGATAGGAAATCCTTATTCGGACATGTGTTTAGAGAAGTCTGTATATTGGAAAATTCTGCGCAATCAATTAACTGTAGTTGGAACTTGGAATTCTTCTTTTTTTAAATCCATACATAATTCAGATGCATATGGCTATTATAAAGAAGTGACGGATTGGGAATATGTACTACACAAGTTAGAAAGCGGAAGCATTTCACCGGAAAAGCTGATTTCACATAAAACCTCGTTGGAAGAAATGGAAACGGTATTACAGATGATGCGAGATAAAACAGAAGAGTATATTAAGATAATGATAGTGACAGAAGAAAATTATGGAAAGACAACCACTTTATTTGCATTGAAGAAATTCCTTTCAAAATATTTTATGGTTTGAAAAAGGGATATCTTTTGACATTCAATTTCAATAAAAAGAAAGAAGCGGAAATAAAAACAATAACTTATAAAGATAAACTGTTGGTTGAAGCAATCGTATAAATAAAGAATAATCGTAACTATGAAGGTACTGAATAATTACGAATAATCTTTGTATTTGGTGTGTTATAAGGCAAATATATTCTCTTCCACAAAAATAAGACCTGTCGAGATAATCGACAGGTCTTTGTTTCGTCTTAACTAAGATTAAGCACGTTCTACACGGCCGGATCTTAAGCAGGAAGTACATACATATAATTTCTGTGGTACTCCATTTACTTTACAGTTTACACGTTTAACGTTTGATTTCCAAATTCTATTAGATCTTCTATGAGAGTGGGATACTGCGATTCCGAAATGAACGCCTTTTTCACATACTGCACATTTTGCCATACTAATTGCACCTCCTTGCAAATTCACTAAGCTGAGATATAACTCAGCTCACAACATGGATATTCTAACAGAATAATAATTAGATTGCAAGAAGAAAATGCAAAAAAATGTTAATTCTTAAGAAATATTGCAAGAAATGAAATAGAGGGTTTGCTTTTTGAGAAAAATAGGTTATAATATTCCATATATATGTCATAATTATATGGAGGTTACAATTATGAAATGCCAAATGGAAAACCAATATGGTACAATTTTAGTTGATGAAAATGTAGTTGCAACATATGCAGGTTCTGTTGCCGTAGAATGCTTCGGTATTGTAGGTATGGCTGCAGTGAATGTAAAGGATGGACTTGTAAAACTTTTAAAGAAAGAACACATTACACATGGTATCGAAGTTGTCGTAGCAGAGGACAACAAAATCACAATTGATTTCCATGTAATCATTGCTTATGGTGTAGGCATTATGACAGTTTCTGACAACTTAATTGAAACAGTAAAATACAAAGTAGAGCAGTTCACAGGTATGAAGATTGATAAAATCAATATCCACGTTGAAGGCGTGCGTGTAATTGACTAAGGAGGGGACAGACATGCAGATTACCAGTATTAACTCAAGTATGTTAGCAAAGATGTTCCTTGCTGGTGCAAAGAACCTTGATGCGAAAAAAGAATGGATTAATGAATTAAACGTATTCCCGGTTCCGGACGGTGATACAGGTACAAACATGACTATGACAATTATGTCAGCAGCTCGTGAAGTGAGTGGACTTGGCGAAGAACCACAGATGAAAGCTCTTGCAAAAGCAATTTCTTCAGGTTCTCTTCGTGGTGCGAGAGGTAACTCCGGTGTTATCCTTTCCCAGTTATTCAGAGGATTCTGTAAAGTAGTAGGCGAATACGATGAAATCGATGTCTGCGTACTTTCAGATGCTATGCAGAAAGCAGTAGAAACAGCTTACAAAGCTGTTATGAAACCAAAGGAAGGTACTATTCTTACTGTTGCAAAAGGTGC
>CAYVGA010000149.1:0-4771 GCA_964449855.1 uncultured Lachnobacterium sp. | reverse complement strand
TGTAGTTGTTCCTGTATTGGTCTGTGTTGACTGATTCTGTGTCTCAACGCGTTCTTCTCCCAAATACTCTGCAGATACATATGCCTCTGTATCATTATACAAAATCTTCTGCCATCCATCTACCACTTCGCCAATTGCTGTTACTTCTTCATTTCTATTTAAACCACCCAGAAGAGAATGTGTTGTACCAGGACCACTACGTACATTCACTCTCTCCTGTACATACAATGTACGAGTTTCCTGTACATCTTGTCCTTCCTGTTCTTCTGCTTCACTATTTTCTGTTGTTTCCGTAGACTCTGTTCCCTCTACTACCTCAGAAGACTCGTCCACTTCTGTCTCATCTCCCCAAAACACTGTCTGGGTATTTTCCGGTGCAACAAACTCTTCTTTAGGTTCATTGCTTCGCTTTACTAATGTAATAACAGATACTGCAATTACTCCAATACATACTACAAACATAAGCTCAATAAAAATTTTACGTAAATCCATAGCATCCCTCTTTTACTAAATTTAAAAACTATATCGCATACCTTTATACTTTAGCATAATTTACCAAAATAAACAATGCTATAAATATAACAAAATATCGACAAATTTATTGTCCAATATAGAAATAAACTTGTCGATATTTTGCAAACGGCACGAGTACCCCTCATGCCGCCAGCCATTCTATTAATCTCTTTGAAACAAATCTCTTGTATACACTTTTTCCTGTACATCATCCAAAACAGAATCGTATCTGTTTGCAAGGATGCACTGAGACATTTCTTTGAATTTCTCAATATCATTTACCACTTCACTACCGAAGAATGTTGTACCATTTTCCAAAGTTGGTTCGTATATAATGACCTTTGCGCCTTTTGCTTTGATACGCTTCATAACACCCTGAATCGAACTCTGACGGAAATTATCCGAATTGCTCTTCATTGTAAGACGGTATACACCAACCGTAACTTCTTTTTCCATTGATGCGTCATACACAGTTGAATTCGAATATGTATAATATCCCGCAATCTCCAACACTCTGTCTGCAATAAAATCCTTACGTGTACGATTGCTCTCAACAATTGCTGTCATCATCTCCTGTGGAACATCGGAGTAGTTCGCCAAAAGCTGCTTTGTATCCTTAGGCAGACAGTAACCTCCATAACCAAATGACGGATTGTTATAATGATTGCCAATACGAGGGTCCAAGCATACACCCTCAATAATTTTCTGGGTATCCAAACCTTTCATCTCTGCATAAGTATCCAATTCATTGAAATAAGACACACGAAGTGCAAGATATGTATTCGCAAAAAGCTTTACAGCTTCCGCTTCGGTAAAACCCATATACAACACATCTACATCCTCTTTCAGTGCCGCATCTTTCAAAAGACCTGCAAACACATGGGCAGCCTCTGCCAATCGTTCATCTTCTAAATCTGTACCAACAATAATGCGGGATGGATATAAATTGTCATATAAAGCCCTTGACTCACGCAAAAACTCCGGACTAAAAATAATATTTTTACTTCCGGTTTTTTCACGAACCGATGTGGTGTAGCCAACCGGAATTGTGGACTTTATAACCATAATGGCATTTGGATTATATTCCATTACCAGCTTAATCACAGCCTCCACGGCAGAAGTATCAAAGAAATTCTTCTTGCTGTCGTAATTCGTAGGTGCAGCAATAACTACAAAATCTGCATCCTTATATGCCTCTTCAGCATCCAATGTTGCCTTTAAACTTAACTCTTTGGTAGCTAAATATTCTTCAATATAATCATCCTGAATCGGTGACTTTTTATGATTAATCATCTCTACTTTTTCCGGAATAATATCCACAGCTACAACTTCATTTTTCTGTGCTAATAAAGTTGCAATGGACAAACCAACATATCCGGTTCCTGCTACTGCGATTTTCATATAATTTCCCTTTCGTTCTATTATTTTACTTTTTAGAATTTTGATTACGAAGAGGATTATAGCACTAAGTTATTGGTTTTACAATAAAAAGAACGTGTAATTATGTCTAAAAAAAACACAGCCGTCCAATTTTTAACGGCTGTGCTAAGTTCTATACTATCTAATAACTTTACAACGAATATTTTGTACCTCGCCCATTCCCCATAACTTTAACATAAGCTTTTTCTTTTAGAGAATCCACCACTCTTAATGTTTTTGCTTTAGTGAATCCTACTGCTTTTGCAATTTCACTACTTGATAATTGTTTCCCATTTTCTAAGGCACTTATTATCTTTGCTTCATCTGTATTCACATTATAATTATCTGTAAGTACCGGTAATATTACACTTATTACATTCTCCGTAACTGTAAATCTCGGCATAATTCTTGCTTTATTATATGCATGTCGGATACGTGTTACACCAGTACCAAACATTTCAATATATCTCATTCGAAAGAATACATTTCCCAATATGGGATTTCTCAAGCAGGAAATTTCTCCATTTTCATACTCTTCAGCCGTTAATCCTTTCGGCAAACTTCCCGGAGATTTTATTTCTATTCTATCAGGAAACAGCAATATACGAATATGAGCATTCATGCTCCAATCACGATGAATCAATGCATTGGCTACAGCCTCACGATAAGCATTTTCCGGTATCAAATCAACCTTTTCTCGTTCAATTCCTGATATCTTCTCATATTGATAATATCTCTTTATCATATTGACTGCAGCATCATATTGCTTCAATATGGATATTCCGGTTACCGTTTCTCTATCCATAATTTCATTGATAGATGCACCAAAACGAGCCATATCAATTCCGTAAAAATTATTTTTATCCGAAAGCAATGCCGCTGCATTATTATATTTTTTATCTTTTGTAAACAAACCCAATGTACGCAATACATCTTCTGATACTACGGATAAATCTAATTTCTCCATTAATTTTGTACTTAATTCCTTAAATACCAAATCATTCTCTCCGCAAGCTATTTCTTCAAAAGATAAATTACTTCCTTCTAAAACAAGCGTTTTTAATTCTGCCTGATCCACTTCTATCGTAGCAGAATCACTCCTTCTGTATGCTTTCCCTTTATACAGATAAGGCTTATACTCTCCTTCTCTGACGATTAAATGAATTATCTTTTTTGTATCATCAATTTTCAATTCAAAATCCGGTTTTGGAGAAATACTATCATTAATTTTATTTTCTATATCCAGACATACCTGCTCAGGATTCTCGATCCCACATATGGAAGCATCATCATTTACTCCAAACAGAATCTCTCCATCTCCAAAGTTACTATAAGCACTTACTGTCTTTAGAAATGTATTTGTAATAGTAGCTTTAAATTCTAGATGTTTGTTTTCTTTCATCAGTTTCTCCACCTCCATTTCGATTTTAATATCGTACCATATCTCAAACGAAAATGCAACGCAAATTTTTGCGTTGCATTTTCGTTCTGTTTTCTATCCAATCAAAACTTCTTTCCCTTTGAAAACAAATCCATATTTTCGAATACGTTCCATAGGAATTCCCTTTTCTATAAGAATTGCTGCATACTGTTTGTCTTCTATCTGCTGTAAAGCAGATGCAAGAGTATCCTCCAATGTCTTTTCCCTTCGTGGATTTAATACCTTGAACTCAATGATATAAGCATGTTTATCCGGATTCTTTGGCTCTATCAAAATATCATATCTGCCAAATCCACTCTCACGATTAGATGTCAAAATATATTCTCTCTGCAAATCCACCAGCAATCCTAATACAAATCCATGATAAAACCGTTCCGGCTCAATCCCCGATGGACGGTTCCCTGTATCAAAATAGCTGAATAAGTTCAGACTTAAACGATTCATGCAAATATTCATACCATCCAAATCATCGCAAAGCAGACAGTTGATAAACTCATTATAATCTGCATCTGATTCATAGAACCAATTACTTACCATTTCCTGAAACATAAATCTGACTTCGTAATTCGTTAGCGTCAGTTCATACTCTGGTCTTCTTCCATCCGTAAATTGCTCTGCTCGCTCCATGCTTAGCACTTTAAGATAGCCACTTGCCAGCAGTAAACTCCATATAGCATAAGGATTTGTATCTAATTGATTATATACAATCTGCTCATCAATCGCATATCGAATCGAATGTCCTCTCAGCAATTCTTCAAATGCCGATTTGATATTCTTATTGCCTTCCCGAATCAGCTTACCTACGAGACTATTACTGCTGCTGTTTGCCCAATACGTTTGATAAATACCCGTATCCAAAAAATTCAACACAGACCATGGATTATAAATGTCCGTATGATTTCCTATAACAAAACCATCATACCACTTCTTTATTCCTTCCTTTTCTGTTCCCAAATTACATTTATCTAATGCTCCAAATACCTCTTCTTCTGTAAATCCAAACGATGTGACATATTCATTCGAAGTCGTAGTAATAACTTTAAGATTATTCAAATCCGAAAAAATAGATTCCTTACTGACCCTAGTAATACCTGTCATAATCCCACGTTCCAAATATGGATTCGTTTTAAATGTAGCATTAAACATACTTCTGGTAAATGACACCAATTCATCCCAAAATCCATTTACATAGGCTTCCTGCATCGGTGTATCGTATTCATCCAAAAGAACAATCACCTTTTTACCATAATACTGATACAGATAATCACACATCTTGTGAATCGCCTGCGTCGCAACTGTCTCATCCATATCCATATTTACAGAATGAAAGAATGCTTCCTCTGTTGCTTTCAGTCTGTTGCTTTCCAAAATAAAACTATTCTTTTCATAAATATCTAT
>CAYVGA010000148.1:0-4777 GCA_964449855.1 uncultured Lachnobacterium sp. | reverse complement strand
GCTTTTAAGCATGCATCATTTTGAGAATTTCGGAAAAAGTGAGCAAGCAAAATTAGCATTTTAGAATTTTAACATGCACCATTTCAAGAATTTCGAAAAAATGAGCAAGTTAAATTTACATTTTATGTTTTTAACATGCTTTATTTTGAAATTACAAGTAATAGGTGCATGTTGGATTTGAATTTTTAAATTTGAACATGCTGTTCCAGAAGATACTGCTCAAGAATCTCAGCAGCACTGCCGATTTTGGCGGCACATGGACGGCTGGCATAATATTCTGGCGTGCGTTCTGCCGGCATGGCAGAATCGTGTTGTACATGAAGTCCTAAAAGGTCACGGCAGATAATAGAGCCATTAGCTTCTTCATAGCGACGTGCAAGCTCCTGAATATGCTCGTAGAGGGTTTTCTTGCCTTCGCAGTCTTTTGGGTCATCATAGCCATAGATATAGCCTAGTACCATAAACATACCGGATACACTGCCACAGACTTCGCGCAGACGTCCCATGCCTCCGCCAAATGGGGATGCAATTTTTAAAGCAGTATCCAAATCAATTGTTAGTAAATCTTCGAATGCCAGCATCATACACTGGCTGCAGTTGTAGCCGTCTAAGAAGCTTTGCATGGCTTTCTCTTTTCGTGTCATCGAATAATTCTCCTTGCTGGTAGTTTTTAAGTAAGTATTTCGTGCACATCTAAATGCTTGTTATGTTGAGTGTAAGAATATGATACACGTTTATAGAAAAAAATTCCATAGATGGGTAGGAAAAATCTTTACGGATAAATAGGCATTTGTTATAATAGATGTTGTATGGACTAGGAAAAAACATCAGGCAGATTTTGCCGGAATGTTATATAAGCGGGGTTAAATATGAGTTTGTTTGGAAAAAGAAAATCAAGGGAAAATATAATAGAACAAGAAAAAGAAAAGATGAGAGAAGCATTTTTCGGTGTACAGGAAGATGCGGGAAATCTTGCTAGTTCTATGAGTGATGTAGCAAAGCGTATTAAGTCTGTTGCAGGAGAAACCACGAATATGTCCAGTGTAATGGAAGAGTTTTCCGCTTCTTTGCAGGAGATGTCTGAAAATATTACCGAATTATCCAACTCCATGGAAGAGATGGATGAATCTTTTACACAAATGAGTGAAGAGGCACAGGATGGTAAGGACTACGCGCAGGATAGTAATAATACGGCTTATGATATTATGACTCGTTCAGAAGCACAGCGCCGTGAAGTGGAGGCGATGGCAGAGCAGGTAGAAGCATCCATGCTGCAGAAAATCGAAGAATCCAAAAAAGCAGAGCGTATTTTGGATTTGACCAGAGATATTTTAGAGATTGCTGACCAGACTAACCTTTTGGCACTCAATGCTTCGATTGAAGCTGCACACGCAGGAGATGCGGGACGTGGATTTGCGATTGTGGCGGATGAAATTAATAAGCTTTCCATTATGACCAGTACGACAGCCAAAGAAATCAGTGAGATTTCTTCTACAGTACTGAATGCGGTAACACAGCTTGCAGATGAAGCAAATAAAGTAGTTGAATTTATGAAAGACAAGACGGTGGGGAGTTATACGGAGCTGGTTGAAGTTGGTCATAAATATCAGGGTGATTCCAAGATTATGTTTGATAAGATGCAGGATTTTGCCTATATTGCAAGCAGTCTTTCCGAATCGTTAGACCAGGCGACAAGAACGATTGATTCCATTCGTACTTCTGCAATGGAATCGGCGAATGTGGTTGGAGAATTTACGAATAGTGTTTTGGTAATTTCAGAGGAAATTGATGAGATTCGTGAAAACAATGATAAGAATGACCGTATTGCGAAAGAACTTAGCAAAAAAATAACAAAGCAGATAAATAAAAATATCTAATAAATAAAGGGCACTGACATTCAGTGCCCTAATTTTATTTGATAGGAAATTCCTATCAAATAAAAACGCTCCGCTGAGGATGCGCAGCTCGCGGAGAAGAAAATAGTTGTTTTAATTCCTATCAAATAGCAACACCGCTCGCGCACGAAGAGTTCGCAAGCGAACTCTTTATTCGGTCGTTTATTTCTGTATCTCTTCGTTTTCTGGCTTTTCCGATAAGCGGATATAAATACGTTCGATTCGGTTTTTGTCGACTTCCTTGATTTTAATTACAACACCATCTTCGGTGAAAAGTGTTTCGTTTTTTTCCGGAAGGTGGTCTAAAAGCTGAAGACAGTAACCACCAATGGTGTCATAGTCATCAGATTTAAAATCCAAATCCAATTCATCATTTACATCATCAAGGTTGGTAGAACCGAGTACCATATATTCATACTGGCTGAGCTGTACGATAGCATCTTCTTCGTCGCTGTCGTATTCATCTCGGATTTCCCCTACAATTTCTTCTAATAAGTCTTCTAAGGTTACCATACCGGCGGTTACGCCATATTCGTCGAGAACGATGGCAAGCGGAATCGAAGATTTACGCATTTCCATAAATAAATCAGCCGTGTTTTTGTGTTCATATGTAAAATATGGTTCACGAATAATGTCACGAATTGCAAATTCTTTTCCATAATCAAGAAGAATAACATCTTTCATATTGATGATACCAATGACATGATCAGTCGATTCTTCGTATACTGGAAAACGTGTATATTTGTTTTCTCGATAAAGGTCAATCAATTCTTCAAATGTTGCATCTGCCTGAACAAAAGTTATATCGATACGTGGAATCATAACTTCTTTTGCAAGAGAATCACCGAAGTCAAATACGTTGTGAATCATTTCACGTTCTTCATCTTCAATGGCACCGCTTTCCTGACTTTCGTCGACAATGGTACGAATTTCTTCTTCCGTCATGGCTTTGTCTGCTTCGTTTGGATTCACACGAAGTAAGAACAATACACCGGATGAAAATTTATTAATTATGAAGATGATTGGTGTTAATATAAGCATCAGGAGATCAATGATACCTGCGATTGCAAGGGCAAAACTGTCTGCTTTAATAGTTGCCATTGTTTTTGGTGTTACTTCACCAAAGATCAGAATAATAATGGTGAGTAAACCGGTTGCAATACCAGAACCGATATCCCCAAAAATATCAACGGCAAGCATAGTTGCAATAGAGGATGCACCAATGTTTACAATGTTGTTACCGATAAGAATGGCAGAGAGCATTTTTCCGCTGTCGCTGGTTACTTTTAAAACTCTAGCGGCACGTTTGTCGCCGTTTTCTGCTAAGTTCTTCATACGGATTTTGCTTACAGTTACGAGGGCGGTTTCTGATGATGAGAAAAACGCCGATAAAAATATCATTACGCCAATGATTAATAACTGTACTATGTGACTACTGTCCAAAAAAATTCACCTCTAAAATCTTTCTACTTTGTAAATTGTTTATTGTAATCCAGAAAAAGACAAAGCACTTTTGTTGGATATGTAGCTATTAATATAACATGAATATGCTGTAAAATCAATGTATGAATCCTTAAATTACTATAAAATGACATAGGCATGCGATATGTTTCTGAAAAAAGAACATCCTTATCATTTGGATTTTGGATAATAAAAAGAGCTGCCGTAGGAATGTACGGCAACTCTTGTAAAAAACTATTTTTATTTTTCTGAGCTGTAGTTTGGAGCTTCTTTTGTAATCTGAATGTCATGTGGATGGCTTTCTTTGAGAGAAGCTGCAGAAATTTTAACAAACTGACCTCTTTCTTTTAAGTCTTCGATAGTTGGGCAGCCACAGTAACCCATGCCGGAACGGATACCGCCAACTAACTGGAATACAGTATCTTCTAATGTTCCCTTGTAAGCAACACGTCCTTCTACACCTTCAGGAACGAGTTTCTTAGCATCTGTCTGGAAGTAACGATCTTTGCTGCCGTTTTCCATAGCTGCGATAGAACCCATGCCACGGTATACTTTGAATTTACGTCCCTGGAATAATTCGAATGTACCAGGAGCTTCGTCACAGCCTGCGAACATAGAGCCAAGCATACATACGTTGGCACCGGCTGCAATAGCCTTTGTCATATCGCCGGAGTATTTGATACCACCGTCAGCGATAAGCGGAATACCATATTCTTTTGCTACTGCGTAACAATCCATAACTGCAGAAACCTGTGGAACACCGATACCTGCAACAACACGTGTTGTACAGATAGAACCAGGTCCGATACCTACTTTTACTGCATCAGCACCAGCTTCGATAAGTGCTTTTGTAGCAGCGCCTGTAGCGATGTTGCCGGCAACAACCTGAAGATCAGGATAAGCAGCTTTGATTTTTTTAACGGCATCAATAATGTTTTTGGAATGTCCGTGTGCAGAGTCAACTACGATAACGTCAACATTTGCTTTTACTAAAGCGTCGATACGATCCATCATGTTTGCTGTGATACCTACACCGGCACCGCAGAGGAGACGGCCTTTTTCGTCTTTTGCAGATAATGGGTATTTAATCTGCTTTTCAATATCTTTGATAGTAATAAGTCCTTTTAAGTTGAAATCATCATCAACAATAGGAAGTTTTTCTTTTCTGGCTTTTGCAAGAATGTCTTTTGCTTCTTCTAATGTAATGCCTTCTTTTGCTGTAATTAAGCCTTCAGAAGTCATGGATTCTTTGATTTTTTTAGAAAAATCTGTTTCAAATTTCAGGTCGCGGTTTGTGATAATACCAACCAGTTTTGTGCCTTCTGTTACAGGAACACCTGAAATTTTGAATTTTGCCATTAATTCGTCAGCATCTTTTAATGTATGTTCTGGTGAGAGTGAAAATGGATCAGTAATAACGC
>CAYVGA010000147.1:0-4799 GCA_964449855.1 uncultured Lachnobacterium sp. | reverse complement strand
AATGTCTGAATTAAGTTTGGTTTCAAAGCATCTTTTAAAAGTGCTGCCATAGAACCAACTGCATTTAAGTCTGCAGCAGTAACCGGTCTGCCATCAAATGTATATGCAACGATAATTTTACCAAGACGTACTTTAAGATCTGCCATATCATCTGCTAAACAAAGAATAGCCATGATTTCGGAAGCAACAGTGATAACGAAATGGTCTTCACGAACCATACCGTCCATCTTGTTTCCAAGACCAACTACTACATTACGAAGCACGCGGTCATTCATATCCAAACATCTTTTCCAAACAATCTGTCTAGGGTCGATGCCAAGTTCATTGCCCTGCTGAATGTGGTTATCTAAAAGTGCTGCAAGCAAATTGTTTGCAGATGTAATTGCATGGAAATCACCTGTAAAATGAAGATTTAAATCTTCCATAGGTACAACCTGTGCATATCCGCCGCCGGCAGCTCCACCTTTCACACCAAAACATGGTCCTAAAGATGGTTCACGAAGTGCGATCAAAGCTTTTTTACCTAATTTGCCAAATGCCTGACCAAGACCAACACTGGTTGTTGTTTTACCTTCTCCTGCCGGAGTTGGGTTAATTGCAGTTACAAGGATTAATTTACCATTTGGATTGTCCTTTGTTCTGTCCATTAATTCGTCTGATAATTTTGCTTTATACTTGCCGTATAATTCCAAATCATCTTCCATAATTCCGATAGATGCTGCCACATCTTTGATAGACTGTAATTTTGCTTCCTGTGCAATCTGGATGTCTGTTTTCATGGTCTTCCTCCATTATGTATTTTATATTACTATTCTCATTGTACACAATTATAAATTTTCGTCAATAAAAGTTTCAAGTTCCTCCGGACTCATCAGTACTTTTCGTGGTTTTGTACCTTCTTCCGGACCTACAACACCAGCTTCTTCCAGCTGATCCATAATACGGGCTGCACGATTAAATCCAACTTTTAAGTAACGCTGAAGCATACCGATGGATGCTTTTTCTTTATCAATAATAATTTTTGCAGCTTCTATAAAGTAAGAATCTCTGCCATCACCGCCGCTGTCTGCATCTGAAATAGATACTGTATTATTGGTATTTTCCATGTTTTCCAACTTCTGCTGAACATCCGTGCTATAAGATGCTGCACCATTCTTTTCTGTAATGAATTTCACAACATCTGCAACTTCTTTGTCTGAAACAAAAGCGCCTTGTACACGAATCGGTTTTGGAACGCCCTGTGGATTAAAGAGCATATCTCCTTTTCCTAACAGTTTTTCTGCTCCGTTCATATCCAAAATCGTGCGGGAATCGACACCGGATGTAACTGCAAATGCAATACGGCTCGGCATATTCGCTTTAATAAGACCGGTAATAACATTTACCGATGGTCTCTGTGTGGCTATAATTAAGTGGATACCGCAGGCACGAGCCAACTGTGCCAGACGACAGATGGCTTCTTCCACATCATTAGAAGCAACCATCATAAGATCTGCCAGCTCGTCTACAATAATAACAATCTGCGGCATTTTCTTTGGTGCTTCCTGTCCTTCCGGAACATCCAGCGAATCAATCCGGGCATTATATCCATGAATATCACGCACACCTATTTCAGCAAATTTATTATATCGTTCTGTCATTTCCGCAACTGCCCAATGCAGTGCCCCTGCCGCTTTCTTTGGATCGGTCACAACCGGAATCATCAAATGTGGAATTCCGTTGTACACACTAAGTTCTACCACCTTAGGGTCAATCATAATAAGTTTGACATCTTTTGGATCTGCCTTGTATAAAATACTCATAATAATAGTATTTATACAAACAGATTTACCGGAACCGGTAGAACCGGCAATCAAAAGATGCGGCATTTTTGCAATATCTGCGACTTTAGTCTGACCTGAAATATCTTTACCAACTGCAAATGTAATCCGTGAAGCGGATTCTTTAAATTCTTTCGCTTCTAACAAATCTCGAAATGATACCATTACATTTTCTTTGTTCGGAACTTCAATACCTACTGCAGCCTTTCCCGGAATCGGTGCTTCGATACGGATATCTGCTGCCGCAAGGTTTAATTTGATGTCATCGGCAAGATTTACAATCTTACTTACTTTTACACCCATTTCCGGTTGGATTTCATATCGGGTAACAGATGGTCCGCAGCTAATATCCGTAACTGTTACATTGACTCCAAACGTTCTTAATGTCTGCTCTAGCTTCTGTGCAGTTTCACGCAATTCAGTCTGCGTATTTCCAGAACGTCTGTTATTTCCCGGTTTTAATAAGGATAATGGTGGAAATACATATGGCTTCTGCTGTTCGTGTTCTTCTGCCATGATTTCATTTGCCACATTATCTACTGCTTTTTCAATATCTTCTACAGCTGCTTTTGTTTTTCGTGTACTGCGTTCTTCCTGTACAGGTACAGATTCCGGCTGCACTTCATCTTTTTCATCTCTTACAAAGTCGCCGACGATGTTTGGTTCACTCCGCAGTTCTTTTTCCGGCAATGTATATTCTTCAGATGATACAACACCTGTTGATGACAATTTTGTCTTCTTTTCGCTGCGAACTACCGGAAGTTCCATTGGTTCTGACTGCAATTCTGCCATCTCGTCTGATTTCTTTGTACTTTTTGTCGTCGATTTTTCTACTAATTTTGTATCCGCAGAAACTCCGGAAACTTTATTGTCAATACGACGGCTTCTTTCTTCCGCAACCGCTTTCCGATATTCTTGATAACGTTCATTACTTTCTTTTGCAGAAGCATATACTTTTTGTCCGCCATCTTTAAATCCTTGAATCGCCGACCTTCCCGTAATGCATACCAAACAAATGATAAGTCCAATCACATCAATAATATAAGCACCTGCCACATCAAAAGCCCGACTAATCAAATACGCAAGGCAGCCGCCTACAATTCCACCGCCTAATTTATGTTCCATGCCGTATTTGAAAGACTCCAGCGGTGTCATTACTGTTTCACCCGATGAAAGCAATGCTACAAACATACACAAAAAAGCTGCAAACAGGCATCCCGCAACGAGTTTTACCATCGCAAACATATTCCCTTGATTTGATACCGCAAAAAAACTTGCAACAATTAAAATAATTGGAAAAATATATGCGATAACACCAAATATACCAAACAAAAAGGAACTCACTGCATTTCCTACGACACCGCCAATCCCAAAATTGCTGATACACAACAATGCCGCAATTGCAATAACTCCCCAAAGCATAAGTTCTATACGAAATTCCTCTGCCATTCGAATTTCTTCTGCTCTAGGTTTGCTCGATTTACGTTTTTTAGAAGATGTACTTCTTTTTGTTGCCATAAAACAACCTCCATAATTTCTAAGGCATAATACGCCAAGTATTATTATGTTACCATACTTTACCTGGATTGTCATCCTCGAAATCATGTGTGTTTCCCATTGTATTCCCATTTGTACAAAAGCACACTCTCTTCTGTTAACGTTTTTTCTCTGCAATAAGTTCCTTTAATTTTCTAAACGCATCTGCAATTCCACCAATTTCATTAATTAATCCTACATCTACAGCTTCTTTTCCAACCAAAATGGTTCCAACATCTTTGGTCAACATCTGTGTATTCATCATCAATTCCTCAATTTTTTCATATGTTGCATCACAGTGCGTCGTAATAAAATGAATGATACGGTCCTGCATACGCTTAAAATAATCGTATGTTGCAGGTGCACCAATCACCGTGCCACTCATACGAACCGGATGAATCACCATTGTACCACTTGGCACAATCATCGAATAATCCGTTGACACCGCCAAAGGAACCCCAATCGAATGGCTTCCTCCTAAAACCAAAGAAATTGTCGGCTTGCTCAGAGAAGCAATCATCTCCGCAATGGCCAGACCACTCTCCACATCACCACCAACCGTGTTAATTAATAATAAAACACCATCTATTTTCTTATCATCTTCTATCTCTGCCAATTTCGGCAAAATATGCTCATACTTCGTAGTCTTCGAATTCGATGGCAGACACTCATGTCCCTCAATTTCCCCAATAATAGAAATCAAATAAATCGTAGCATCCTCATCTTCAACAATACTCTGTCCGTAATCCTCTATATCATCACGAACCAGTTTCTCTTCTGTTTTTTCATTTTCATTATCAGAATTGTAATCAGAATCCCCCTCTTCGTTACTCATCACACAAAATTCATTCATTTTACGCATATAAAATCATCTCCTTTATAATTCGCAGCTTTTTCAATTGAATATAGAACCCAGTATACGATACCCACGGAGTCATTTTTCGATTGATGCCTATTCATGTTTTTTGTAAACATATAGATTTTCTTTCACTACCTCCAAAACACAACACCATCAAAGAAAAATAAGGGTATCCACTTTGGGATACCCTTATCAGTATTTACATTTATATGATTTTTATTCACCAAGAAGATGTCTATATAATCCTTCATAACGGAATTTAGATGCATTCCAAGAGAAGTCTTTTGTGATACCACGGTCAACCATCTGGTTCCACTGACGTTTGCAATCATAATAAACATGTTTTGCATAATTAATTACATAAAGCATATCGTCTGCATTGTAATCACGGAATGAGAAACCATCACCAGTATTATCAAATTCATTGTATGGAATGATAGTATCTTTTAAACCACCTGTTTCACGTACAATTGGAACAGTACCATGACGGAAAGAAATAAGCTGTGTAAGTCCACATGGCTCAAATCTGGATGGCATCAAGAATGCATCTGCAGCAGCATAAAGTTTACGAGCTAAATCATCAT
>CAYVGA010000146.1:0-4846 GCA_964449855.1 uncultured Lachnobacterium sp. | reverse complement strand
AAAAATTTATAAAAATTGAATATATTTTTAAGGCTGACTCGTTATATAAAAGGAAGAGGCAAAAGGAGGTGGAGCATATCGATGCAAAAGACAATTTTATAGCGTTTGTCCGGCGGTATCAGAATCTGGTATTCTCCATCTGTTTGAAGCTGACTGGAGATTATTTTGCGGCAGAGGATTTGGCTCAGGAGACTTTTATAGCAGCGTATCAGCATCTGGCGGAATTTGATGGGGAGAATGAAAAAGCTTGGATATGCCGGATTGCCAGCAACAAGTGTATGGATTATCAAAAAGCTGCGGCGAGACGGATGATTCCTACCATAGATGAAGATCTGCCACAGGATAGTCAGAATTTGCAGAATGAACCTTTGCAGATGGTGCTGAATCAAGAAGTGTTGAGAGAGTTATCCGAGTGCTGTCAGGCACTTCCTCCACCATATGATACCATCGCTCAGCAGCATTTTGTGGAAGGATTATCTGCAAAGGAGATTGCAAACCGGATGGGTGTAAATATACATACAGTGCAGACGCAGATTTACCGGGCAAGGGAAAAACTAAAAAAGTCATATGATTATTTGAAACAGGACAAAACACTTGCTGTTTTGTCCATAAGAAAGTGATTCAGGAGTGAGCAATCCCATCAGCGAAGCTGATTTCTCATGGATTGCAAATTGTAATTTGCAAAGCAAATTATATAAGGAAGGAGTTGCTGAAAAATGAATATGGAAAATGGATATTTGACGGATGCAGAATTGGAAGCATTGATACTTGAGGTGGAAGAGAATGAGCTCGTATCAGCACCTCCGGATTTTGTGGATGTAATATCGGAGAAGATAGGGGGACTGCAAGAAGAAAAGAAACGTCTCACTCATGAAATTGGCGATTTATCATATAAAGATGTAATGGAGATGCAAAAGAAAAAGACGGTATCTCAAGAAAGAAAAGTAAGAGAGTTTCACAGATACTGCATTCGTGTCATTACATCAGCTGCAGCAGCAATTGCGATTGTATTTGCTTTGCCAAATGCAGAATGGATGAAGCTGCCGAAAGAAGAAGTTCTAACACGCGAAGAACTAGTTGGAGAAAGTATTTCGCGAGAAGAAGTATTGGATGATACTGGTTTTTTAACAAAATTAATGAATGGTTTAAACAGTAAAACAGGAGGATTTTTAAATGAAACAGAAAAAGAAAAATAAGTTTTACACCTTTTTGCTCTCTTTTATGCCGGGAGCGGCGGAGATGTATATGGGATTTATGAAGATGGGCTTTAGTATTATGCTGCTATTTATGATAAGTGCGATTGGGCTTTTTACAATATCGAATGCCATATTTTTGTATATCGCTCTGCTTGTATGGTTCTATGGTTTTTTTCATGCAAGAAATCTGGCTGCATGTGAGGAAGAAGAGTTTTTGAAAATAAAAGATGATTTTATTTGGGCACCATTATTGGTGGAACAAAATATTCAGATTTCCAATCCAGCATGTCGTAAAGCTGCTGCAGGGATTCTGATTGTGTTCGGTACGGTGATGCTGTGGCAGAATATTTCGTCTTTGTTATATCGTTGGATTCCGGAATATTTGTGGGGAGTTTTGGCACCAATCGTAGAATCGGTTCCTGAAATAGTGATTGCCATGATTATTATTTACATAGGGGTGCGCATGATTCAAGGAAAGAAGGAGGAGCTGAGTAGTGATGACAACGAATAAAATGGAATACCGCACACATCGGGTGGGTACGATTACGGCAGGGCTTGCTATGGTTGTGTTTGGCGTGTTGTTGCTGTTGCAATCGGTGTTTGATGTTATGGCATACGAAACGATTTTTGCATTCTGGCCGGTTATTTTGATTGGATTGGGAATAGAATTGCTGTTGTCGAATGTATTTGCAAAACAGATGGTCTACGATAAAGGTTCGGTGTTGCTGTTGGTGATTATGACAATTTTTGCAATTGGAATGGCGGTGACGGATGTTTGTATAGAAATGACGGAACTGTATCTGCAAAATAGAATGTATTAAGTGTGTTGTGTTAGCAGCACATGATGCGAAAAAGGCAGAATGGAATATTGGAACATAAAAGATTTTGAAAAATATAAAAATGGTGGCTGCCCTTGGGGTATGCCACCATTTGTTATTGTTTCGTAAACCCTTTGCTCTATTTTGTACCAAAAATACGGTCGCCTGCATCACCAAGACCCGGGCAGATGTAAGCATTTGCATTTAATTCACGGTCTAAGTTGCCAACGAAAACCTTTACGTCAGGATGTGCAGCAGCAAGTTTTTCCAAACCTTCCGGTGCAGCGATGATGCAAAGGAATGTGATGTCTTTGCCACCGCGGGCTTTGATGGAATTGATCGCATCAATTGCAGAGCCGCCTGTTGCAAGCATTGGATCTACAACAAAAATTTTTCTTTCTGCGATATGTGCTGGAAGTTTGCAGAAGTATTCGTGTGGTTCAAATGTTTCTTCGTCACGGAACATACCGATGTGTCCAACTTTTGCTGTTGGCATAAGTTTTAACATACCGCCAACCATACCAAGTCCTGCACGAAGAATAGGGATAATAGCCTGTTTCTTTCCTGCGATAACCGGGCACATAGCTGTTTCGATAGGTGTTTCTACTTCTACTTCTTCTAATTCTAAATCGCGAAGGGCTTCGTAGCCAACCAACATAGCGATTTCTTCTACGATAGCACGGAATTCATTGGTTCCGGTTGTTTTATTTCTAAGCATTGTGATTTTGTGTTTCACCAATGGGTGGTCACAAATTATGATATTTTCATTTCCATTATACATAGTGTTCTTTCCTTTCATCTGTTTAATCTATCGTAATTATTCAGTACCTGAATAATTACGATTCGCAAGCCCATGAGAAATCAGCTGTGCGGATGGGTTTGTTCACACCTGAATCATATTCTTACGCCCAAAACAGCAAGTGTTTTGAACTGTACTGAATAGTTACAATATATCTTATATTCTATCGTTCTATACATGATTTTGCAAGAAATATATCAATTGACAAAGCGTATTTTTGTATGTCATAATTTTAAAAGTTATAAGTAATATCATAAATACAAAAGGGAATAAGCATTATGATAAACGAACAGATTTTAGATATTTCCGATGGAAAATTATATGGTGCAAATGAGATGGCAAAAATTAGCTGTCACGAATGTGCGGGATGTTCTTCCTGCTGCAGGGATATGGGAGATTCCATTTGGCTGGATCCATATGATGTTTTTCAGCTTACAAAGAATTTGGGGAAAACAATGGAAGAATTATTGGCAAAAGAAATTGAATTTCATGTCGAAGATGGACTTATTTTGCCGAATCTTCGTATGATTGGAGAACAGGAGCCTGCTTGTGGCTTTTTAAATGAAGCAGGACGTTGCAGTATTCATGCAATTCGTCCGGGATTCTGCCGATTGTTTCCACTTGGAAGAAATTATGAAGAAGATAAGCTGACGTATTTTGTATTAAAAGATGCCTGTCCTGCACCAAACAAATCCAAGGTGAAGATAAACAAATGGCTGGGGGTGTCAAATCTCAAAGCGTATGAAAAATTCTTAGTGGAATGGCATGCATTAACGAAAATGTTAAGAGCGTACTATGCGGAGCATAAAGAGGATGAAGAAATTATAAAGGCAGTAAACATGAAGTTTCTGCAAATCTTTTATTTAACTTCATATGTGGAGGATGAATTTTATGCTGCATTTGAAACGCGTAAGAGTGAAATGGATCAGTTTTTAAATGTGCTTGGGATTGTATAAAATCAAGAGAGGCTGTCGTCAATTCTGAGACAGCCTTTCTTGATGTCTGTTTCCAAATGGCACAAAGGTGTTGTCTTTGGAAGATGTGCAATCTGTTTATGCAGCCGTTGGAATAAAGATTCCCAATGCAGGAGGTGCAATGGTAAATATGATAAACAATATAGTAAAGAGAACCAAAATACCGATTGCAACTGCTACACTTAGGCGAACACATTTGCGGTTTTGTTTTTTCTCAACCCAGAAGGCAAAGGCTACTCCTAAAAGAAAGGTGAGAATATTTACAAAAGCAATATTCGTACCAATAATGCCTGTTACGGTGTAGAAAACGACAACGATGAAGGCAAGCCCTGCAAGAATACCAATGGTTCTGGCCGGTAAAAAACACAGATTATTTCTTTGTGCAGCAAAGGCATCCCAAATAGTAAGAAGAACCATTGGGAAAAATAATAGTTTCAAATGTTCCCATATAGATTCATTTACCAAGGCAAATAGGCCTACAATTGGATTTTCGCCGGATAATTGGTAGGCAAAGTGCAGGAAAACACCCAAAAGTACTACAAAGAGATAACGAAGGAATACACGTGTGCGATTTGTCATAAGTTCACTCCTAAATAAATGTCTCATATATAATATATGTTTTCATGGCTTAAAATTGACTTCTTAAACCACGAAATTTACCTCTTGGCGTGCTTCTGTTGCATTTGGAACTTGAATTTGTTATTTTGAGTTCAGCAGATGACACTGCTTTACATATAGTTAACATAGAGAATGGAAATTTAGGAGGAATCTCCATTTTTTTATGAACTATATAGTCCTTTTATATGGAGTATGCTATAATGTTTCTGAGTAAAGTGTGCCACGATTGTGTTACATGGTGAACTAAGGGTGACATATAAATATTGTCACGGCATTTATTAATGAATGGAATGAAAACAGAAACATGGAAATTAGAAAAACAAAATTAGACGAATTGGATTTGGTCATGGAGGTCTATGCACATGCCCGCAAATTTATGGCGGAGCATGACAATCCAAACCAATGGAAAAATAACAAACCATCCAGAGAACAGATTGAAAA
>CAYVGA010000145.1:0-4850 GCA_964449855.1 uncultured Lachnobacterium sp. | reverse complement strand
CGGAGCATTTTTTGTTTCATAGGAAAGACACAAAAACTTTAGCACTTCAATGTATTAAGGTCTTTCCTATGAAATGAAAAATCAGCTTTGCTGATGGATTTACTCATCTATTTCCTGTCCAAACATCGCTTCTACCAAAGCGAAACCACTTGATTTTACAATAATTACCGGTACTTGTAAAGTCTTTTCCACCTCTTCTACGGTGTGGTCATCCAAAAATACACGCTCACCCATACGCAGCATATTACAAGGAATTGCCACCATATTTCCAAGCTCTTTTTCCTTTGCCTGTGCCATCAAATCGGTGCCTGTAATCAGCCCGGATACCGTAATACTTTCCCCAAAGAAATCGTTACGAATATCTACCACTTCTACCTCATATCCTGGAAATACTTTCATAAAATCTGCTGCCATCTCACGAAGGAATGGCGCTGCAAGTCTTCCCGTCATAAGAGAAACCTTATGATATCCACCAAAGTCCTCTTCCAAAATCTGCATCATCTCATCTTTATGCTCCGGAGCTTTTGCCTCTTCCAATGCTTCGTGGAATTCATTCATCAAAAGACGCATCATACCAACACCATTTTCCAACTGCAAATAACCATCATAGCTTTCTTCCTGTGGAAGAGGACGTTCTGCAAGCATATACCATTCATCACTGGCATGAATAAAATGCATATCGTGTTCTTCCAAACAAATCTTCTGCCATTTCTCAATTGTATCAATTACGTCTTGTGCATCTTCTTTCGTAAATGGTTCTAAAGGGTATAAACCTTCACGATATTTGCTAAGACCAACCGGTACAACCGAAACACTTTCCATACATGGCAGATACTTTGTCAAATCACGAATAGAACGCTCTAATTCTTCTCCATCATTTACACCTTTACAAAGTACAATCTGTCCATTCATCTGAATTCCAGCTTCATAAAGTCTATCAATTTTCTTTAAGGCATCTCCTGCAAAACGATTATGCAGCATCATACAGCGAAGCTCCGGATTTGTGGTCTGTACCGAAATATTAATCGGTGCTAAATGATACCGGATAATACGCTCCAAATCTTTGTCCTTCATATTAGTAAGAGTCACATAGTTGCCCTGTAAAAATGACAAACGACTGTCATCATCTTTAAAATATAAGGTTTCACGCATCCCCGGAGGCATCTGGTCAATAAAGCAGAAAATACATTTGTTGGTACAGGACCTGTAATCGTCCATCAAACCATTCTCAAACTCAATCCCAATATCCTCATTATATTCTTTCTCGATTTCCAATTCCCATTCCTCGCCATCGGCTTTTCGAATAAGAATCTCCAAATACTCATCATTTACCATATAATGATAATCGAAAACATCTTCAATTTCATTTCCATTAATGGAAACCAGTACATCGCCAGCTTCGATTTCCAGCTCCTCGGCAATACTGCCCGGGAGAATTCTATCTATAACATGTTCTTTACTCATAAAAACCTCGCATTAAAAATTACTTGTAATTATTCAGTACCTGAATAATTACGATTACTTACTGTTTTTAATATACAATAAAATTGCATCGTATACAAGAAAGAATCTCGCAAAGCGAGATTCTCTACAATACCTATTTATTTTCTATACTGACACCCAATCTCCCCCTATCCATCTCATATATCACATCGCACAGCACACGAATATCCTCTGCATTATGGCTTACCAAAAGAATCGTTTTGCCTTGTTCTCTTAACTCTGCCAAAATCCCCCGCACCAATACCACACATTCGTTATCCAGTCCATTCATGGGTTCATCCAAAATCAATGTATCCGGACATTCCATCAGTGCCTGTGCAATTCCTAACCGCTGGCGCATGCCCAAACTATAAGTTCGCACCAGTTTATTGCGTGCTTCATATAATCCCACTTTCTTTAACACCGCTTCCACTTCTGTTTTGCCAATCTTCTTTTGCAGAGAAGCCAGTTCCATCAAATTTTTATATCCGGAATAATATGGTACAAAAGCCGGCGTTTCAATCATAATTCCTGTATTCTTTGGAAAATCAATTTCTTCTCCGATTCTTTTTCCATCAAAAATCACTTCCCCCTGTGTCGGCTTTACAAAGCCAGTGATACATTTCATTAGCATGGTTTTTCCACAACCATTTCTTCCTACCAATCCTGTGATTTTCCCTCTCTCAATATGCAGGTTAATATCCGAAAGAATGACATCCTTTTGTATTTTTAATGTTAAATTTTTCACATATATCATAACTATTCCTCCATCTCCTGTATTCTCGAAAAATCATATCGTTCTATCGTCATATAAGAAATCAGAACCCCTGCTATAATGCATACCAAATAATAGATATAGGAGACGCGCAAATCCATAATCGGTTTCTTATAAATTTCATCAAAATGAATTTCTAAAATGGCATGTACAGTCGGAAAAAACCAGCGAATGTTATTTTCCATATATGCCAGCACATTTCCAAGACACAAAAGTCCCACCGTAAGTATGATAGCACCAACTCGCATCTTGCACACAAAGCCGGTTAAAAGCATCATCGAAATCAGTAATAAAAACAGAAACATCAACCCACAAATATGAAGTACAGCATTCCAAGGAGGCAGATTGTTATAAAGTCTGCCAGTCGTAAGGTTCGCCACGGTGCTCATGTAATCATTCGGTGCAAATAAATAGTATTTCGTAGTAATCTCACTCCACCGATTTTCTGCATAACATCTGCCCCAAAGTGTTAGACAACTAAATCCTATCAATGCCAATAGATATGTACCTGCTGCCATCATTGCAAATACCATTTGTCCCAAAATCCAATTGCTTTTTCCTATGCGATAAATGTAAAACATCGCATTACCATCTACTCTTGGAAAATCTCCCATCAGCCCCACAAACACAATCGGGATAATCATAAGCAGAAGCTGTGAATTGGAAATCCCAATAAAGCCCTCAAATATCTGTAACTGTTCTCCCATTTTATCTGCAGCCGTGGTAAGTTCCAAAATGACATAATCATAGGCAAAAATCAGCATTACCAAAAGAATGATCATCTTTGGATTTCGAATCCATTTGACATATTCTGTTTTTGCTACACGAAAAACCTTATTTCTGTCCACAGTCACACCTTCTTTCTGCTACAGCTTTCACCAATACACCACTTGCAAGCACGATACCTGTTAAGACAATTCCATTTTCCTGTGGCAACACATACCGCCGCATTTCAAACGGAATCCAGCCAATGACAAACAGTTCCATGAGATATTTCCACACAAACGGCACACATAAAATCAAATACTTGCTACGAATGAACTCTGCCAATACAATACCTAAAAGTACATCGCATACACCTTCACAAAAGATATCCCAAAATCGCTTTGCCATATAGACATCAAAAAAAGATTCCACATATATCGACATTTGTTTCACAAGTGCCAGCCATTGTATCAACCCAATCCCTACCAAAACAAATAAGAGCTGAGCCAATACCAAAATTCCTCCTCCAAGCACCAGATTCGATAGGTATTTGGAGAAGAAATAACCATTCTTACTTCCACGAAATAATACAAATCGTTCTGTCCGCTGATTTAAAATACAAGGAATTCCCACGATAATCGGAGCAAACATTCCCAGATAATTATGTACCTGATACCCCATCCAAATATCTCGAAGCGATAGGATGCCATATTGCAGATAGTTCTGCATATTTGCATCATAAAATAAAGCTAAAAAAGTGAACGCCTCTCCTGTCGCAGGATCCGTATAAATCACAGAACACAAAAGCAGAATTAGCGCAGAAACGACTGCCAGCCAGTATATTTTATTTTTCCAAATTCGTCTTAAAAATAGTCTAATCATAATAATACTCGAATCTATTTGTGATTTCTCCGGTTACTACATCTACATAAAACAAGGTATACTTATCGTCATTTTGATTGACTGTGATGATTTTCCACTTTGGTTCTAAAATATTGCTGATTTCCAAGAATTTGTCTTCCTGCACTTCACAATTTCGATACACCAATTCCACGCCATATACCTCATAAGTAGAATTTTCCCCGATTTTCTCTGACAAAAGACTTAGTGCTTTGCCTGCCGTAATGATTTCCGAGACTTCCTCTATCTCCTCTACCGTTCCTTTTAAATCCATAAATCCCATGATGGTATCCGGCTGTGTGCCCTCAATATAATTGACTCTTGTATACTCATGTCTCAATTCATCCCTATATGCACCCGATGCAGATTCACTGCCATATTCAAATGGAACACCTTGATATACTCGCCTTAAAACAAAATTGATACACTCCTGTTCTTCGGTTTCTATCACATGAGCCGTTCCGATTTGATAGCTCAGTTCTTTATGTTGCGGCAACGGAAAGTCCTCTCCATTCACATAGTCCAAAACGATTTGTTCCAATTCCGATAAAGCATATGCTCTGTCCTGCAACTGTACAACTGCATCTTCCTGACGAATCCCCGTCACATAAAGATATTCCCTGGTATGTTCGTCATCCCCCGGAAGACTTGTCCCTAAGCTTCGCTTCGAAAACCATGTATTGCCAAATGCAGGATCCAAATGTGCATACATATCTCCACCAAGTACAAAACCGCTGCGTAACGAATACCCTTGCTTTGTTTCATCTCTTAGCAGAGCCATCACCTCGTCAAAACTTATGTCTGTACCAATGGCATCATTTGGAATTTCTCCATTCTCGTCCACAGTATAAACAGTGTGATATAATTCCGATTTATCGAGAGCTTCCCCAAAAAACAATTCCAACGACTCTATCATTTCATCCACATTTTCCAGTGTCGTTTCCCGATTCTGATTCCTTAAAATCTGAAAGTGATACAGCCCTTCTGC
>CAYVGA010000144.1:0-4882 GCA_964449855.1 uncultured Lachnobacterium sp. | reverse complement strand
AGTGTTCCTTCAAAATCTGCTGCATCACATCTGCCGCACCAAGGTTCGATACAAACAAATGGAGCATTTTTACCTGGTGGTGACCAGAGTGCAAACAGAGGCATATCGAAAGATACAGATACCATAGGATTACCGTTCGGGTCTTCCAAAGCAACCTCATTGGTCTGACGGCCTTCGATGATATAGGTAGAACCGTCAAAAAATTCCGGAGTGATGGTAACACGGTTGTTTTCCAATGGAAGAATGATGTCTTCTTCGATAGAAAGTCCTGTGTCCGTGTGTCCGTGATGATGAATTTCGTTTACATTCGCAAAGTAGAATTTGTAACCTGCTTTATTTTCTTCGCCATGGATTGGACAGTTGAATGCAGGATGTGCACCAATGCTGAAATGCAATTGTTTCTCTGTAGAATTGTTTTCTACTTCCCATAATACCTTTACGGCATTGCCTTCTAATTCATATCCAATTCTTAATATGAAAGAGAATGGGTATTTTTTCAGGGTTTCTTCATTGGATGCTAATTCAAACAGAATGGCAGTTTCGGTTTTGGATACAAGTGTATGCTCCATGTCTCTTGCAAACCCATGCTGTTTCATTTCGTAAGCATTGTCTTCATAATAGTATGTGCTGTTTTTAAGGCTTCCTACGAATGGAAATAAAACAGGTGAAGTACGTCCCCAATATTGCGGGTCGCCCTGCCACATATATTCCTGATTGGTTTCTTTATTGATTACTGATTTGAGTTCTGCACCGAAAGAGTCAATTTCTACGCGCAGTGTGTCGTTTTCTAAAACGTATCTCATATAGCATCCTCCTGAAAATTCATCATTTATAATAAAACACTCCTAATAAATAGTATAACATATATTTTGGAAAATACTGTATTAATTTTTTGAAATTTTGTATAATATTTAAAACAAAACTTGAGGTGAAATGATGCATTATCAGGATAATTTTTTAACATATTTAAAATGGAGAGGAGATTTACTGCTGAAAGAGCATGCATTTAATGAAGTAGATGCCCTGATACTGGCGGAATTGGTTTATATACATTTAGAAGATATTGTACCGGGGATAGGAGAAGAGGGCTGTATTTCCATTCGGGAGGCAAATGTGCAGTATGTGAAATCCATCTCTCGTGAAATGCTGTATTACAAAGATAAAGAAGATTTGTTTGATGAGCTGGCGGCCAGTCCGCGTTTTGCAGACATGACACTATGTAATTATGTGAGCAGACTGGATGTAAAAGCGCAGCAGCAGTTTGCGGCGATGCATATCAATCTTATGCCGAATGTGACATTTATTGCGTTTCGTGGAACGGATGGTACGGTTACAGGCTGGCGAGAAGACTTTAATATGAGTTATATGATGCCGGTGCCGGCACAGCAGTCAGCCGTGGATTATGTAAATGAGACTGCAAAAGGAATTTTCAAGAAATACTGGCTTGGAGGTCATTCCAAGGGCGGAAATCTGGCAATTTATTCAGCGGTATTCTGCAATCCAAGAATTCAAAAAAAGATTGTGAAGATTTATAGTTTCGATGGTCCGGGATTTAATCAAAAGATGGTAGACGATGAAGCTTATAAGCGGATTGAGGACAAAATCAGTGCGTATGTACCGGAAAGCTCGATTGTTGGTATGATGATGGAGCATGAAGAAGATTATCATGTTGTGCAAAGCAATGAATTTGGACTTTTGCAGCATGAGGGATTTTCCTGGCTGGTGGATAGGGATGCTTTTGTGCTGGCGAATGACGTAGGCAAATTCAGTAAAAGTTTTGGTGTGACACTGAAAAACTGGCTTGCCGGTATGAATAGGGAGCAGAGAAAAGGAGTAGTGGATGCTTTTTTTGGTGTTTTTGAGCAGGCTGGTATTTCTGATTTTACAGAAATTGCAGATATGGATGTTAAAACAGCGACTGCGTTATTAAAAGCAGTAGCCAAAGTGCCGCAGGAACACCGTGAACGAATGGGAAAACTAATCAAACTACTCATTGAAGAAAGTACAAAAAAATAGTATAATTTTTTGTAACTATTCAGCACTGAGCAAACCCATCAGCGTAGCTGATTTCTCATGTGCTTATATATTGGAGAAGGTGTGTTATGGAGACGGAAGTGGGAATGAAATATTTAAACAGGCTGAAGAAAATTTTTATAGTTGTATTGGCAGTGATTATGCTGTTTGGAAATGTGGAACCTTATGCCGCATATACCGAAGGGGAACCGGTAAGAGTAGGTATTTTTAAAATGGATGGTTTTCATAGTTCCGACGAAGAAGGCAGTCTCACGGGATTCTGTATTGACTATTTACATGCAATTGCAGGTATTACCGGCTGGGAATATGAATTCATCGAAGTGAATGATTTCATGCAGGGACTTACCATGATGGAGAATCAGGAACTGGATTTGATTGCCCCTGCCATGATGACGGATGCGAGAAAAGAAACATTTGCCTATAGTGAGATGCATTTTGGTATGGAATATTCAGTACTTCTTACTACGCAGGATAGGGAAGACTTGTTTTATCAGGATTATGAAAACTTTAATGGTTTAAAAGTTGCCGTCCTAAAAGGGTATCCAATGACGGATTATTTTATTACCAAGATGCAGAATCATGAATTTGAAGTAGACTTGGTCTATTATAATACATCCGAAGAAAGCAAGGCAGCTTTAGATAATGGGGAAGTAGATGCTTTGGTGACATCTATTTTGTATTATGATGAGGTCTATAAATTATTGGACAGTTTTTTTCCGCAGCCGTTTTACTTTATGACATATAAAGAAAATATGGAATTAATGGGAGAGTTGAATACTGCAATGAAGCGTATTCAGGAGACATATCCGACATTATTGGAAGAACTTTTATACACCTATTACCCAATTTATGAAAAACAGTTTTATACGAGAGAAGAAAATGAATATGTAGAAAATAGCAGGGTGCTGAGGGTTGCTTATGTATCGGATCGTAAACCACTGTCATTTACCGATGAGAATGGAGAACTGGCTGGTATTTCGAGAGAGATGTTTGACCGGATAGCAGAGATTTCGGGATTGGAGTTTGAGTATATCGAGCTTCCGGAAGGCAAGATTACATATGAATATCTGCAGGAACAAAAAATTGATTTGATTACCGGAGTGGAATACAACAGTGTCAATATGCGTTCCGACGGAGTGTTTTTGAGCAGGCCGTATGTTTCTGCCCGAAAAGTATTGGTAAGCAGACCGGAATTCGTTTATAAGTCAGAGAATTCCTGTAAGCTTGCGATTGTAGAAGGTTCAAAAACATTTAAAGAAGTAATAATGGCAAAATATCCGAATATGGAAATCATAGAATACAAAACCGTGGATGACTGTTTCTGGGCACTCTATACGAAAGAGGTAGATTTGCTGCTTCAAAATCAATATGTCGTAGAATCCTTAATGGGAAAGCCGATTTATAGTACGTTTTCTGTCGTTCCGGTGGAAGGTATCGATGATGAACTTTGTTTTTCAACTGTTGTGCCATTAAATGGCGGCTATGGATTAGGT
The DNA here is from genome assembly GCA_964449855.1 of uncultured Lachnobacterium sp. Taxonomy (GTDB): domain Bacteria; phylum Bacillota; class Clostridia; order Lachnospirales; family Lachnospiraceae; genus Roseburia. Next base: position 1,355 of record CAYVGA010000144.1, on the reverse strand, counting down.
GAGAAAGAAAGTTCTATTGTAATTAGTGTTTTAAACAAAGCTATTTCTCAAATTTCCAGTGTCGAAATAGACAGCATTGTTATGCGGGCTATGGTGGAAAATCAATATGAATTGGAACTGAACGATTTTTTGTACAGTTATCGTTTTTCTATTGCGATTGTTTGGGTTGCAATTATGGTAGCTTTGGGCTTGTATATTGTATACCGCAGGGAAAAGAAACATGTACGTGCAATCGAAGAAAAGGATATACGGTTAAAAGAATTGCAGCAGAAACGATATCAGACATTGATTGACTGCTCGGATGACTTGATTTATGAAATTAGTATTGATGGGGAGTCCAGTATTGGATCGGAAAAAATCAAAGAGAAGTTTGGATGGGAGATTCCACAAAATAGTCAGACATTAGATTTGAACCGGGCAATGGAAATTCTTCATGTATATCCAAATGATGAACCGATTTTCCGACAGTCTCAGCTTGGAAACGGAGTAGGAACATTTGATGATTTAACACTTCGTCTCTGTAAGGCGGATGGTACGCCAATCTGGTGCCGTGTATCCCGAACCATTTTAATGGATAAGAATCACAAGCCTGTTTCTATTTTGGGAAAAATTGTAGATATCGATGATGAAATAAAAGAAAAGCAGAGATTGGAAAAGAAATCTCGTACCGATTTATTAACCGGTCTTTTGAATAAACAGGCATTTGAAAAAGAGGTAAGGGAATATGTGGAAGCACATCCTACCGAAAGTGCATGTTTTGTATTCATTGATATGGATCATTTTAAGGATATCAATGATACCTTTGGACACAGTGTAGGTGATCAGGTTATCAAGGAAACGGCGAAAAAACTGCAATTGTTATTTAAAAACTTTGACGTGGTAGGCCGATTCGGCGGTGATGAATTCTGTGTATTTGTAAAGGATATTCCAAGAGATACGTTAATTGATCGTCTGCACTTTGCGGTAAAGAAAATGGAACAGGAATACACGTACCAGGGTGGTTCCGTAAAGCTTTCTGCCAGTATCGGAGCTGCATATTGTAAGCGTAATACGGTTGGATATAAAGAACTTATGGATGCAGCCGATGCTGCAGCATACCAGGCAAAAGATAATGGAAGAAATTGTTATATTATTAAAGATGTAGAATAATTACGAATAATTGCGTATGAGCAAAAAGAGAGTATCATAAAAGCTGGATATTAGCTGTTTATGACACTCTTTTTGTTTTGTTAATTACTAGAATCTATGGCCGCCGCCACCACCGCGGCTTCCACCACCACCGTGGCCACCACCGCTAAAGCCACCACCGCGGCCACCGCCGCTAAAGCCACCACCGCCGCGGCTGCGTGCACCAT
>CAYVGA010000143.1:0-4926 GCA_964449855.1 uncultured Lachnobacterium sp. | reverse complement strand
GAAAAGAAAACGATTATTGAATACAGAACGTATGACAACGTAGATAATGAAGCCCATTGTGCCTTACGTTTTACAGAGTCTTTGGAAAAACAGGAGCTTCATGTAGCAAATCCAGAAAAGTATGCTGATTTATCGGAAGCACAGAAAGAAGCCTTAGAGCGTAGCAAGAAATATGAAATTGATGAAAAAACAATGGATGCCAAGACAGGAAAGGAACTGACAAATAAACGTTTGGAGAAACTTCTGAACAGGCAGAAACAGCAGGAAATGAATAAATCACCAGATATGTAGGAGAGAATGAAGATGAATGGATATCAGTTTCAAGCAGATGCTTACAGAAAATATTTAGAACAGAATCCGAATGAAGAAAACAAGGAATACATGGAAAGAATCATAAAAGTAAATGAATTTCTTGCAGTATGTACGAAAGAAGATATCGAGGAGCTGTATAATTCCAGTGCATTTAATGAAATTTCAAAAGCATATGTGAAAAAGGCTATGCAGAACTTAGGTTTTAAAAAAAAGGAAGTAGAAGCAGTACAGGATGAAATCAAGTGGTTACATGATACAGTAGGAGCCGGCATGATAGAAAATTAGAGTATTTAGAATTGAGTTGTCAATTTAAATAAGTTATAATGTAGGCAAACTTGAATTGAACAGTTAGATAAACTTGAATAGGTCGAAGATATATATAAGAACTGTGATTTATATCAAATTGCAAATTCAGGTTGCGTAAATGCAAATACAAGTTGGTGGTTTTCTTTTCATTTACAATCTAAAATAAATTGCGAATAGGAGGTAAATGATATGAGTTTTGCAGAAAATCTTAAATTAATCAGAAAAGAAAGAAACTTATCACAAGAAGAATTAGCTGAGATGATTGATGTAAGTCGACAAGCTGTTTCAAAATGGGAACAGGGAGACGGATACCCTGAAGTGGAGAAATTGTTGTTACTGTCAAGCAAATTAAATATTTCATTGGATAATTTAATGTCAACAGAATTTGCACAGAAATCTTCTAATGATCAAAGAAGGGAAGATGGCTTAATTACAATAACATCACCAACTGAAAATGTAATTGCAACATGTCACAAAGTTGTGTCTTCTGGAAAAATGGGTGGTGGAAAATCATCACCAAAGTATGCTCTTTTTGGTGCAAGCAATGGAATAGACATTTTTGGTGGAGAATCAAGAACTTTTTTAGGTTGGTACGCGAATGAAGATGAAATTTCGAAAGAAATTAAGGAAATTCACAATGCTATAATTAGTGGTATTGCCACATATACATTGAAATACAGTGTAAAAACGAAAAAGCGATTTGCTGGAATAAAAATTGATATAGAATAAGAAATAAATCCCAATTTGCTTCAAACTGTATATTATATTTATTGGTAATTTTTTCTAACTTATGATAATATAATGCCATAGTTTTGCAGGAGGAAACAGGACGTGGCAGTATCAGAACAGACAAAAAATGAAAATGGACAGAAAAAGACATTACTCATATTGTCTGTTATTTTAGCAGTTTCTGTATTTTTAAATGTGTATCAGTTGTTTTATATCAAGCAAATTGAAACAGAATTTGAACACCTTGAACAACGATATATTGAATTAATTGAAGAATTGAAATAAGCATTATCCTCAATAGAATCATCTTTTTCAAAAGAATCTTCTTGTGGCATAGCCATAAGGAGATTTTTTTGAAAGAAATGTAGTGTATCAATAGAAAAAATTTGCTATAATAGATGTATACTAAATGAAGGAGGGATTAGAGAATGACCAATACAGAAGCATGGAACTATGCGATTGGAATGATTAAAGTAGATGGATTAGAGCCAACAGAAGACTTTAAAAAATATATTGAAAAAGAAAAAAATGGCGAAGCAACTATGGACGACCTTAAACAGTATTTAGATAAAAAATATAAGATGAAGGAGACAGCAAATGCGTGACCCCTATTTATATGAAGATTGTTCTGTGATTAAAAACAAATTAGGAATAAAAACGCAGGATAAGCTGGATGACGCAGAAGCAGATTATGTTGTTTATAGATTAAAAGATTTAGCCTTAAATCCTATGGCGGGTGACTACAATACAGAGCATTTGTTAAAAATGCATTATTATCTCTTTCAGGATTTATATGAATGGGCAGGGAAACCTCGTGTAATTGCGATATATAAGGAAGAAGATGTTTTGGGTGGAATGTCGGTGGAGTATTCAGATCCATTTGATATTACAAAGGATATCCACTTTGTATTATCCGATATGAGAAATAAGCCGTGGAAAACAATGAGTAAAGAAGAGATTGCAAAAGAATTTTCAAGTTCATTGGCACAGTTATGGAAGATACACCCATTCAGAGAAGGCAATACTCGTACTACAATAACGTTTTGTTGTCAGTTTCTTGTGGAAATAGGATTTGATATCAATCGTGAATTGTTTGAAAAGAATAGCCGATATGTAAGAACAGCACTCGTTGCGTACATGCTTACTTTGTAGACGGAAATGATTTTTCTAAAAAGGAATATTTAGAGAGAATCGTTTTTGATGCAATGGGTGTTGAATATCAAGGATAATTTAATACAAAAGTTTGAAAGGTATTCTTCGGAGTACCTTTTTACATATTGTTAAGGTTTATTTCATGGTCTTTTAAGATTCACTTATTAGATGGTATGTTATAATAGCTTCATTGCAAATGAAGCGGAGGATACAGATGAAAAAGGCAGTAATAAATATGATTGGAATGATTATAATCGCAGCAATAGTTATTGGGATTATTGCTGTAATTGCAGTTCCGGCAGGTTTCATCATGAAACTGTTTGGTTTTGAATACACATCCGTTTGGAGCATTATATGGTTTTTCGTGGTGGCTGCAATTGTCTCTTATCCTATAGGTTTATTTGCAGAAGCTATTCCAAAGGTTTTATTAAACGAGTTTCATAAAGTTACGGTTTGGCAGGCTAGATTTATTTATGTTTTTTTAGACACCATTGCAACAGCGGTCGGATTAACAATCGTAGACGGAATTATGGAAAGTGTGTCAGCTACAGATACAGCGATTTTTGTAGTATCATTGATATTAGCGTTATTAAATATAAAAGATATAAAGGAAAAGGACAGCGAATAAAGCAGACCTTGAATAGAATAAATTTTTATAAATCTCTTTGTGATTTGTTCACAGGGAGATTTTTTTGACTAATTTTCAGTTTCTAACAATGAATACAGCAGATTAGGGGGATTTTATGCGAAGCGACAAAAAGGATATTCGGAAAATTAGGCTTAATAACCTTATCTTTGGGACAACTACAGTTACGACCGCTTGTTTATATTATGGACTAAGACTAGGGAATATTATTTATCAATCGACAGAAGAAATAGGTTTATTTGAAGTAATGTCATCATCTGTTGAGACAATATTTGCTCAGCCGTTTGCATTATTTCCTTCAGATTGGGGAAGTGTACTGATATTTCTAACAGTAGCACTTATTGCAGATATCTATATGCTGAATGAGTATATTATACGAGAGGGAGCCATAGATGATGCCCAGGGCGATGCAGCCTTTGAAGAAAATTTCCGACAGTATGACAAAGAGTTCTGCTATGATCCAAAGATAGCACTTCCTATTATGGGTAAAAAGGTCAATAAACGAACTACCTATATGCTGGATGCAAAAGATGATGAAGAAGAGCATAAAAAGGTCATACGTCAAGATATGGACTTAAACCGCAGGGAAAAGCGAAGAGCAGAAAGGATGTTAAAAAACAAGAAACTTACACCAGAACTTGTAGAACTGTATCTTCTGACCTTTTCCAAGAAATACAGAGCCATTTATGAATGTCGTATGCAGTCCCAAATCTATGCTCAGGGCTTATATTTGGGATTGAATGGAAGCTGGACACAGCGAAATGCCAATGCCATTGTATTTGGTGCGTCTGGTGCAGGTAAATCACGCTTTTTCTTAAAGCCGAATATTTTACAGGCGAATGGCTGTATGTGCAACGATACTTATTCAAAGTGTTAAACCGTAGAAGTCACAAGAAAAGCTATCTGTGGAGTGGATATATAGATATGCTGAAAGTATATCCGTTGGCACAACCAAAGATTTATGTTAGGTTATTTTAGAAGTGAATGTTATTATGAAAAGCCGTATGCGAGAAAGTCGCACGTACGGATTTGTGAGGGGCTAGTGTCGTGAGGCATTAGTCTACTCGACTTTCGAGGTGATTATTTTGATAGATATTACGGTTTGGACGAAACATTTTTTACTGACATTAAACGAAACTTTTGAAAACCGTGTGTGGTTTGTCGGTTTGCAAGGCAGTTATGGCCGCGGTGAAGCAATAGAAACAATCCTATCGGAAAATCCTTCACTTTTTACGGGTGATGATGCGCCTTTGGAGTATGCCGATCTGATCCTCAACGGTGAACCGGAGTTGTATCTGAAAGCCGTTACGCAGTATAAGCCGATGGATAGTTAAACGACAAAACCGCCCGTGGGAGCATCACAGCTCCTGCGGGCGGCAATTATGTTCATGAAAAAGATACAAACCTTTCGGATTAAATTGCTAAACAGATGTTGAAGAGGAGCTATATCTGTGCTATAGTTTATGTATTAGAATCTGGGAGGTGAGAATATGGTTTTTTCTGCAGAGATCAAAAAACTGCGGCAAAGGCTCTTTATGAGTCAGACTGCTTTTGCACAAGAACTTGGCGTTTCATATACAACGGTAAACCGATGGGAAATGGGTCGAGCCAAGCCCACGTATAAAACCATGAAATTGATTGACGATTATTGCATAGAAAAAGGGATTGAATTTGATATTCACGAATCTTTGAACCAAGAGTAGTCTCGGAAACTATTGAATAAATGTTGTATATCTATGCATTGAAGAAGCATGTCTGATTTTGCTACGAAAGTATTAAAG
>CAYVGA010000142.1:0-5019 GCA_964449855.1 uncultured Lachnobacterium sp. | reverse complement strand
TTTCAACTAATTCTTGAAATTTATTGTAGTTAAATGTCGTTTGAGAGACAATACAAACCGTTTTTTCTTCATTTTCTGAAAAATCACGGGTTTCTTCCTTATTTTCAATGATAGAAACTGCAGTTCCATTCACCCATCCACGGATTCCACACACCTCCGGATGCTGTGGATTGCCAATAATGACAATATGTTTCCCCTGCTTACTATGCTCATCTACAAGCTTATGGATTTTACGGACAAACGGACAGGTGGCATCCACAATCTCAAAATTATAAGATTCTATCTCTTCATATTCCGCACGGCTGATTCCATGAGAGCGAACAATAATTCTGCCTTTTTCCAAATCTGCAAGCTCCGAAATCTCTTTTACCAAAACGACACCCTTACTTGCAAAGTCTTTTACCACTTCATCATTATGAATAATTGGTCCATACGTATAAATCGGTGTGTTTGCACCGGATTCTTTTGCTTTATCCACCTCTTCATAGACCATATTTACTGCACGTTTTACACCAAAACAAAAACCTGCACTTTTTGCTAATGTTACATTTTTCATATCCATTACCTACATTATAGTTGCTATATTCTCACTTTTTATGCAATTCAAATACATACTTCAATTTCATTAACGCTTCTGTGCAATAATTTCTTTCATTGCATTTACAACACCATCAATATCCAAATCAGAAGTGTCTAATTCTACCGCATCATCCGCTTTTTTTAATGGGGATGTCTCACGATTCATATCACGATAATCTCTTTCGATGATATCTTTTTCAATTTCATCCAAATCACATTCTACACCTTTTGCTGTAAGTTCATCGAAACGGCGTTTTGCACGAATTGCTGAACTTGCTGTCATATAAATTTTTACATTCGCATTTGGTAAAACTACAGTTCCAATATCACGTCCATCCATGATAACATCTGTTGTTTTCGCAAGTTCCTGCTGTAATTCTACTAATTTCGTACGAACGACCGGATATACACTGGTAGCCGAAGCCATTTTTCCAACTTCTTCCTGTCGAATCACGGTAGATACATTTTCGCCATTTAACCAGACATTCTGTACGCCATCTTCATATGTAATGGATACATTTACGTTTGGACATGCTTCTGCGATTGCCGCTTCATCCTCTGCTCCAATCTGATTTGTAATAAAGTAGTAAGCCATAGCACGATACATTGCACCTGTATCTACATATACAAAATCAAGCTCTTTTGCTAATTGTTTTGCGATGGTACTTTTTCCAGCTCCTGCTGGTCCATCAATTGCAATATTAAAACTCATAACCACTTCTCCTTATTCTATACTATTTCCTGCTAAATACCCTGTAGACCAGGCAATCTGCAGGTTATATCCACCTGTCATGGCATCCAAATCCAAAAGTTCACCTGCGAAATATAAGCCATCCACCAACTTTGACTCCATGGTAGATGGATTCACATGTTTTACAGCTACTCCACCCTTGGTGATAATCGCTTCATTCCAGCCACGAAGACCGATAATTGTCATAGGTAATCCTTTTAATAGATTCACCAATCTCATACGTTCTTCTTTGGTAATCTCATTCACTTTTTTATCTGGATCAATACCACTTAATTCAATGATAATCGGAATCATTTTTGAAGGCAACAATTTTTGAATTGAATTTTTATACTGTTTATTTTTAGCCTCTTCGAAATCCTTTAAAATACGCTTATCCAACTGCTCTTTATCTAACGCTGGTTTCAAATCTATTTTAAGGGTTAAATCACGGGTAAAATCCTTAAAATACGAAGGTTTAATGGATGCACTTGCCGATAAAATCATCGGTCCACTTACACCAAAATGTGTAAATAACATCTCACCAAAGTCCTCATATAGTTTCTTGCCTTCACAATCAATCGTGATTGCTACATTTTTTAGTGCTAAGCCCTGCATTTCGGTCACCCAGCCTTCTTTCATCTCAAATGGAACTAAAGAAGGGGTTGGCTCTACGATTTTATGATTCAATTTCTCAGCAAAACGATATCCGTCTCCTGTCGCTCCTGTTGATGGATAAGAAATCCCTCCTGTCGCAAGAATGACAGCATCTGCAAACATCGTTTTTCCATTTTCTAAAACAATACCATTTACCACCTGTTTCAACGTACCCATTTTTTTATCCGCAAGTACTGTCTGTCCATTTTCATCCAAAAACTTTTCCGTCAGAAGCTTCGCCACTCTAGTATGCAAACGCACCTCAACGCCCACATCCTTCAAAGCTTTTGATAAAGTCGCAATCACATCCGAAGAATGGTCCGATACCGGAAATACACGATTTCCACGCTCAACCTTTGTACGAAGTCCATAGCTTTCAAAAAAATCCACCACTTGGTCATTTGTATAAGAATAGAAAGCGCTATATAAAAACTTTGGATTACTACATACATTGCGAAATAAATCTTCCATATCACCGGCATTTGTAATATTACATCTGCCTTTTCCAGTGATATAAAGTTTTTTTCCTAATTTTTCATTTTGTTCAAGCAGTGTTACCTCATGTCCATTTTTTGCTGCAAAATATGCCGCAAACATTCCGGCTGGTCCGCCACCAATAACAATTACTTTACTCATGTTCCAATCCCTCTAATTTTGCATAACAAATTTTGATAGAATCATCAATCAAGTCTATCTCATCATTATCATATACTTGATACTCGTCCCAAATTTCTTCTAAACTTGTTAACGTTTTTGCTACTTCTTTTTGTTTCTTCATACACAATGCTACAATTAATGCATCAATCACACTTAAAGGTGCTACCAATGAATCTACAATTGATGCCATATCACTATCTGCAATCAAATTGCAGGAAGAATATAGATTCATAGGTGAATGAATACTGTCTGTAAAACATCTGATTGACTGGTTCTTCCATAAGTAACTTCCATTCGCTGAACCGAATTTAGTTTATTACGAACCAATTCTTCTAATGCATCTTGAAACTCTGGATACCCTTTGTAACCCAAACTCATAGCAAATCGCACAACTGTCGATTCACTCACACCAACAATCTCACCCATCTTTGCCGCAGTTAGAAATACTGCCTTATCATAATTATCCGTAATATATGTCGCAAGCAACTTTTGTCCCTTGCTCATCTTACTATAGTTTTTATTAATTCTGTTTAGTAAGTCGTTTGTATTTGCCATTATTATTTCCCCATATTTTTCATCCACATAAAAATAATTATAACAGAATGTCCTTCATTTACAAAGAATTTTTTGCAACTTTTCTTGCAATTTTAATACTGTACAGATAATAAGTAGAGAGTTTAGAACTCCTACCAATAAAATGCTTGTACTAAATGAATGTGCTCACATAATAAAAAAGAAAGACTATCTACTTTTTAAATGACAGTCTTTCCTAAACTTTATTTAATTTTATACAATTTGGATTTATTTCATTTGTTCTATCACCGAAAGCATTTCATCTTCCGTGAAATCATATCCTCCAAACTGATATAACACATTGTCATAGACAAATATCATTGTAATTTTGTTATCATGGGAATCTGATTTATACACAACAATTTCTATATCAAGAGAATCAAGCGTTACTATATTTTCAAGTTTTTTGCCATCTGCAGCATCCTGACCTTCTTCAAATGCTAAAATAAATCCTTCGTCTGCACCCTTATTAAGTATTGAAATATGAAGTGTCATTTGCTTTTCTTCGCTTATCTCCAAGAAATCTGCCCACCACAAGTCAATTCTTCCAATTGTTCCATCATCATTTTGCATTGTTCTGTAACTCACTTCATAGGATGTAGCCTTATCATAACTCAAAATATTAAAACCAAGAATTTTTTCAATTTCTGAGTGATTCATTTGAATATATCCTATATTATCCCCTGTTCCTTCGGTTTTCGGTGCACTGTCAGGAATTTTTTTACAAGTCGCATTTTCGACAACTTCAACTTTTGTTCCATCTTCAAACAATATGAATGTTGACCATTCATAAGCTTCATACGCTGCATAAGCAACCGTCCCAACTAATATACACAAGATGAAACAAGCTGCAACAGGAGCTTTTAAAAAAAATAATTTCATGCTATATCGTTTTGCTGTTGGGGTATAATTCTCAGCTTCTGAAATATGTCTTTCATTTATATTTCCTATCACTTGCGAAATGGTTTCACGCTTCATATATTATAACCTGCCTTTCTTAAATGTTTTTTTAGATTTTCTCTTATACGATAGAGACGAGCCGTAACATTATGACTGCTCATTGAAACTCTTTGTGCAATATCTGTTATTGAGTCTGCATACCAGTATCTTCTTACAAATATCACACGATTTTCTCTATTAAGAGTATTTAGGAAATCATCTATTTCTTCTGAAAGTAATTTCAAACTGTACTCATCTTCGGCAGCATTAAGCTTACAAAAACAATTTTCAAGTTCATCCAAAGACACATCATAAGATGTATTTCGTTTAATTGCTGTATTATTATGATATTTTTTTACCGCAGTATTTCGTACAATCTTGCAAACATAGGTAATTAAAGAATTTGGATTTTGAGGCGGTATTGTATTCCACACTCCTAAGTACGCATCATTTACACATTCTTCTGCATCAAGACTATTTCCTAATATGTTTTTTGCAATTTTCTTGCAAAGTCTGCCATATTTTTTTGATAGTTCAATGATTGCTTGTTCCGAACGCTCATAGAACAGTTCAATTATTTTTCTATCGTCCAAACTATTCACCATCCTTTCTGCCTCAACTATATACTACGGTTTTATTTACAAATATCACGCACAAAAGTATATTTAAAAACAAAGTCCCTCATAGTATAATCCACGTAAAAAGGACTCCGCAAAAATTGCGGAGTCCCAAATATTTTCATTAAACTGGGTAAGCACCATTTTCTGTATCTGCAATCTTAGCATCTACTTTTGTCTGCTGAGCTTCACGATATTTGAAGAAATCTGTTGCTACCTGTGGGAATAAAGCGTATGTAAGTACGTCTTCATCCTGCTGTTTGTACTGAG
>CAYVGA010000141.1:2358-5023 GCA_964449855.1 uncultured Lachnobacterium sp. | reverse complement strand
CATCCGTCATAGTACGAAACTTATACAAATAAAATATTTTTTCATCTTTTCCAGGTCTTTCCTGCTTAAATAAAATTGGACTACCTAATTTCACACGAACTAAAATTGCCAGAATGATATACAACCACCAAAATACCAAAAGTGCCGCCAATGAACACACAATATCCAATAATCGCTTTATATACTTTTCATAAATTCCCTTTTTACGTTCCATTTTCTCTCCAAATCTCTCTTTTTCTCACTTTTCAAGAAAAATTCATACTAACTGTGATATTTTATTTACATTCCCTTTTAATGTGCTATCCTACCCACAAGAAATTTCTACGTATTCTCCGGAGATTACAGCATTTAAAACTGTAAAAGAAAGGATACATCACATATGAATAATCAAAACTACACTCCGGCATCCTACAAGGATGCCACCGGCAAAATGCCTTTCAGTCTGACCAACGATTATATGTTTCATGCCGTATTCCAGAAAAACAAAATTGCATTAACCGGTTTAATCTGCTCTGTACTCCACATGAAGCCGGAGGATATCAAAAGCATTATCATCACCAATCCGATAAAAATCGGTGAGCAAATCGATGAAAAATCCTTTATCCTTGATATTGAAATCCTGCTGAATAACAACCGGCTCATCAATCTTGAAATGCAGATGGAGAACCAGCATAACTGGCAGGACCGTTCTTTAAGCTATCTCTGCCGTTCCTTTGATCAGCTTTATCAAAGCGAAAAATATATTTTCACAAAACCTGTAGTACATATTGGCTTTTTGAACTTTGCCCCATTCCCTGAACATCCCGAGTTTCATGCGACCTATAAACTTTTAAATACGAAAAATCATATCGTTTATAGTGACAAATTCGTTCTTAATGTGATAGACTTAAAGCACATAGAACTTGCAACTGCGGAAGACAAAGCCTGGAATATCCATTATTGGGCCCGTCTTTTTACCGCCACCACATGGGAGGAACTGAAAATGATTGCTGACGAAAACATTTATATGGAAGCCGCTTCACAAACGATGTATGAAATGAGTGCTGACGAGCTTGTAAAACGCCAGTGCCGTGCCCGCCGTGATTACTACAAGCAAATCAATTCGCTTAACAAAACCATCCGCGAGCTTGATGAAGCCAAGAAGGAACTCGACGATGCTCACAAAGAAATCGAGCAGCTTAAACAACAAATTAGTGAATTAAAATCACAGCAACAATAATATTTTATTTTCAACACTCAGGTGCTTTCACCTGAGTGTTTCTCTTGTTAGCAATTAATATCCACTCCATGTTTTCCATTTTTATGTACATTAAAATTCAAATACTAATTTCCCTATCCAAAACAAGCTCTAACCAACTTAATCACCACATCCTGCTCTTCCACCGTCATCTTATTATCACTAGGCAGACACAACCCTCTATGGAAGATATCCATGCCCACATCCAACGGCTTTCCATCTTTCCCTTTCGAACCACCGGCAATATAAGCATTCGTCTTCGCCCTACCATTACCTTCTCTAGTGACAAATCCATGCATACGATAAATTGGCTGCATATGCATCGGTTTCCAGATTGGTCTTCCTTCGGCGTTTGCTTTTGCGAGCACTTCCAAGATTTCTGTAGGACAGGTTTTTCCTGTTTCTTCTATATATAATGTCTCTGCTTCGGAACGCACCTGTTTGCACATAGCGTCTTCATCAATGAGCAGACATGAGAGCCAATAATTTGGCTCACTGTTTTCTTCATCAAATGGATTCATGATGACAGGCAAGTCTTTGAATCCTTCTTTGTATCTTTCATAAATTGCTTTTTTCTGTGCAATATGTTCTTCCAGATGTGGAAGCTGTCCTCTGACTACGCCTGCGATGACATTGCTCATGCGATAGTTGTAGCCAAGTTCTTCGTGCTGATACCACGGTGCGTTTTCTCTTGCCTGTGTAGACCATTTGCGCACTTTTTCTGCTGCTTCTTTGCTGTCAGTTAAAAGCATGCCACCTGCGGAACCTGTGATGATTTTGTTTCCGTTAAAACTAATCGCATTATAATCACCGAATGTTCCTGTCTGTTTTCCTTTATAGGTTGCTCCCATGGATTCTGCAGCGTCTTCGATAATGAGTGCACCATGTGCTTTACAGATGGCTTTGATTTCATCTATCTTTGCCGGTATTCCGTATAAATTTACAAGGACTACCAATTTTACATCCGGATAGATTTCAAATGCTTTTTCTAATGCAACCGGATCCATATTCCAGGTGTCATATTCGGTATCAATAAATACAGGGATACCACCTTCGTATACGATTGGATTTACCGTTGCATCAAAAGTCATGTCGGAACAAAATACCTTGTGTCCATTCAATGCACCTTTTCCAAGTTCGCTGTGTCCGTAAATCTGTTCGCCTGCCAGTTTTACCGCCATATGAAGTGCCGCTGTTCCTGCGGATAATGCAACTGCATGCTGACAGCCGATTTTTTCGCAGGTGATACGTTCGACTTCATTGATATTTGCACCTACCGTAGACATCCAATTGGTTTCATATGCTTCGGTTACATATTTGATTTCTTCCCCATGCATTGTCGGGGAGGATAGCCATACCTTAGAGGAAAATGGCTGAATTTTATCTTTTTCTGTATACATTCTAAATCCTCTATCCTTATCTCAAGAC
>CAYVGA010000141.1:0-2258 GCA_964449855.1 uncultured Lachnobacterium sp. | reverse complement strand
CTGAATTTTATCTTTTTCTGTATACATTCTAAATCCTCTATCCTTATCTCAAGACAGTCTTTCTTTATTTTATGTTTTAGAACTTTGATGAACTTCTACCGCCAAACCATTCCTATCTGATTCAGGCGAATTTTTTGTGTTTCCGTCAGGGGCACAGCTCCGGATTTTTTTCCTAATGCTATGTTACGCTGGTTATTCAGCCAAACCCCTAATGTGACTCCCTGAGGTGTCACATATCTATTTGGAACATTCAAATCTCCATGTTCTTTCCAATATTTTTCAGCTTCGAGAAAATTCTGTTCCCAACGTGCCTGATGCTTATTCCATATCATTCCTAAATCATCCAATTGTTCGATCTGCTCGATGGTTAAGAGTTTTTTGGAATCATTTCCATTTTTCGCACAGCGTTCACCGGATGGCATCTGCACTTCATATTCACCACGGCTCCATTTGCTTCGTATATTACTTACCCATTTTCCCAGCGAAAAACCGTCTGCGGTTACATAACCTACGTTCACATCAATGTTACCGTATTCTTCTTTATACTGTTCTAATGCGGCATAGGCACGGGTCCATTTTCTGTCGGATCCGTTTTCCCACTCCATGCCGATGGCTTCTAAACGTATTTTTTGTTCCCGGGATAAATTTCCCGGAATTTTTCCTGCGTTCACACGTCGCTGTGTCTGAATCCATAGCCCCAGGGTTAGTCCTGCATCCGTTACAAATCCCTTAGGTACACGCAGATGACCATTCTTCTCATAATATGCCGTTGCTGCGATGTAATAATATTCCCAGCTGGCCGATAAATTTCGATTTAGCTGCGCGAACAGTTCCCGACAATCTCTGATTTCATCAAAAATACGAAACTGCTCTTTAAAACGTGCTCTGTATTCATAAGTCGTTGGAAAAAGGAAAAATGCTTCTTCTACTTCTTTCTGTAACGAATCAATCGTGTACAGACTGTCAAAATTATTAACAATATCAAAAATCAGCGGATTCTTGTCTTTATGTCCTGCTGATAAGGCACGACCAATCTGCTGCAGATAAATAATCGGGGATACCGTTGGGCGTAATAAAATCACGCCATCAATATTTGCTACATGAATCCCTTCGTTCAACATATCGATACAGAATAAAAGCCTGAGATGCTTGCTGTTATCTTCTTTAAATTCAGCAAATGCTTTGCTTGTTTCGGGATTGTCATAGGTAGCCGTATATATATGTGGATGTTTATCCACCAAATGAAACCATTCCGCTACATGTGATAACATTTCTTCCATATGTTCCTTGTTTGCACAAAAAACAATGTATTTGCCTCCCTGCTTCGGCATATGACGAGCAAAAACCGTGTCCAAGCCTTCTGCATGTTCCAATGCTCGTCTCAAATCCTCCAGAATCTTTTGATTCTCTTTCTGCATAGCAGGATTTTTTGCACTATCTACCCTTTTTTGCAGCTTTTTCAGTTCTTCCTGATAGGCATACATAGAAATCACGTAAGTCGGAGCTGGTAATACTTCTCTTGCGATAGCTTCTCCCAATGTCATTTCTGATGCAATTACACCATCAAAAAGCTCCACTGCCATATCTCGCTGCCCATCCAAATACCGCACATTTGTCGCAGACAGTCCCAAAAGTCTGGCACTGGGATTCGCCTCCAAAAGTTTTCCTACACTCTTTCCCCATTCCGCAGCTCCACAACGATGAAATTCATCCAGAATAATATAATCCGGATGCAGTTCATCAATCAGATGCTCATTGAGCATGAGTTTCGAGTATGTGAGAAATTGTATTTTTTTCGCGCTTTCCCAGCTTTCCAAATCTGCCTGTTTTAAATTTTCCAACTGTGTCTGATAAATGTATTCGCTCGGTGCAAGCCATAAGATGTTTTTGTCCGGATGCTCTATAGCTACCTGAAAGGCTATAAATGATTTTCCGGTTCCTGTTGGATGAATGATGGATGCTTTTCCCTCTGTTTCCATGAGATACATGGCTGCTTCATATGCTTGTTTGTTATGTGGAAAAAGTTCCAAACTCATATCATCACCACCTTGCACCGTCTCAAAATGTATACTTTTTAAGATGATTTTTATTGGAAAATTTTTTATTGAATTTTTCTGAAAAATAGTCTTGATTTTTGTTGAAAATTTAATGATAATGTAGTAGACTAAATGCGTTTTGATACAAATGTTTTATGTCTCAAAGGGTATACATTTTGAGACATCTAATTCTCAGAATTTTATGCAATTTTAACAATGTGT
>CAYVGA010000140.1:358-5170 GCA_964449855.1 uncultured Lachnobacterium sp. | reverse complement strand
AGAACAGAACAGAACAGAACAGAACAGAACAGAACAGAACAGAACAGAACAGAACTGGCATAATAGCGTCAGTTTATTTTGTGTATTTAAAAATAAAAACAGGGTATTATGTGAATTTTTATAAATTCGCATAATGCCCTGTTTTTGCACGTTATAGAGGTTTTTAAACGACTACAATGGGCGGTGAGGCCGTTGTATATAAAAATTTTTATAAGGAGGGGCTTTATGAAAAAGAAAGCACAAGCATTGATAATGGCATTGGTTATGCTTTTCACTACAGTTGCACTTCCACTTATGGATACCGTAAGTGTAAAGGCTGCTGAAGATGAATTGAAGATTCAGTTCCATTATCTCCGTGAAGACGGAAATTATGAAGGCTGGAATATCGCTGGATGGGGTGGTATATCCGGTTGTGAATTCCAAAAGGATGCTGATGGAAGTTATGTAACTGACGAAAATGGTGTGGTTGCAGAAACTACAGTAACACCAGGCTCAAAAGAGGTTGGATTTATTGTAAGATAT
This sequence comes from uncultured Lachnobacterium sp., assembly GCA_964449855.1. Classification (GTDB taxonomy): domain Bacteria; phylum Bacillota; class Clostridia; order Lachnospirales; family Lachnospiraceae; genus Roseburia. The sequence continues at coordinate 4,648 of CAYVGA010000140.1, read as the reverse complement.
AGTACATCAGACAATGAATGGGCAGGAAAAGAACCAACTGACCTTAATGGAGGCGATAGACTCATTCCGGTTAGTGGATATATTTCCGGTACAATTCATGCTTATGTTAAAGAGGGAACTGGCGAAACAGAGTTAGATTATTCACAGGCAGTAGAAGGTGAATATGTAGCACCGGCAAAAACCATGAGTGTATTTATCCATTATCTTCGTGAAGATGGAAACTATGAAAATTGGGATGTTTGGGCATGGGCAGAAGGAGTTGGATCAACTTCTACAGATGCAAATGCGTTCTTAAGAAACGAAGATGATAGTTTAAAGATTGATGCAAATGGTGTTGTAGCAGAGATAGTTGCTACAGAAGATACTGAAAGTGTTGGTTATATTGTTCGAAAGACAGATTGGTCAGATAGAGAACTGGTTAATGGAGAACAAAAGAACAGATTTGTTGACGTTTCAGAATACGCTTCTGGTGAAGTTCATGTTTATGTAAAACAGGGTGAAGCAGAACCGGTAGTTGATTATTCAAAAGCTCAGAAAGCACCACTCAAAATCAACTTTACAATTGACAAAAAGAAAACAGATGACAACTGGGGCTTATGGCTTTGGGATGATATTGGAACAGAAGCTATCTATCCTTTATTTGGAGAAGATTTAACAATTAGCTATGATGTAGCGCCAGGTGCTGGTTGGGTTGGTTTCATCGTAAGAGATGATAACTGGCAGAAAGACCCAGACGGCGACAGAACAGTAGACGTTAGTACATATGTAGGCGGTGAAATTAATGTTACTCTTACAAGTGGTTCTGCAGAATTTAAAGTAGACGATACAAAGGCAATTAAGGGTGCAAAAGTAAAAACTGCTGTATATGAAGGTTCTACAATTATCGTAACAACATCACTTCCACTTGAATCATTAGAAGATGCATTTACAGTAGTATGTGAAGAGGAAGAGGTAGCAATTAAAGCAGTTACAAAAGGTGAAAAAGAAAACCAGTATGTAATTTCTTTTGAAAACGAATTAGACCGTACAAAAGCTTATACAGTTGTATTTGGTGGAATTAGCTATGAAGTAAGTATGCCAAGTCTTTACAAAGATGCAGAATGGGTTGCTGAAAATACCTATACAGGCGATGACCTTGGTGCAACTTGGACAAAAGAAAAGACAACATTTAGAGTTTGGGCTCCATTAGCTTCAGAAGTAAGTGTAAATCTTTACAAAGAAGGTAAAGGCGGCGATAAGATTGGAACTTATCCAATGAAAGAAGATGTAAACGGTACATGGGTACTCGCTATGGACGGTGACTTAAATGGCGTTTACTATACATATACTGTAAACAATTCTGGTGTAATCAGCGAAGCTTGCGATCCATACGCAAAAACTACTGGTGTAAACGGTGATCGTGCGATGGTAATCGACATGGATTCTACAGATCCAGAAGGATGGGAAAATGATACCAATCCAAATGCAGATCTGGAATTTACAGATATGGTTCTTTATGAACTTCATGTAAGAGATGCTTCCATTGATGAAAGCTCAGGTGTAAGCGAAGAAAATAAAGGTAACTTCTTAGGTTTAACAGAACATGGCGACAACACAATTCTCGACCACATGGTAGATCTTGGAATCACACACGTACACTTATTACCGGTTTATGACTTCAGTTCTGTAGATGAAGAAAAAGACGGATTTAACTGGGGATATGATCCAGAGAACTACAACGTACCGGAAGGTTCTTATTCTTCTGATCCATACAATGGTGATGTAAGAGTAAAAGAAATGAAAGAAATGGTACAGACACTCCATGAAAACGGCATCAGCGTAATCATGGACGTTGTTTACAACCACGTAGCAGACGCAGGAAACTTCAGTTTCAACAAGATTGTACCACAGTACTTCTCAAGAATTAACGAAAACGGCGGATACTCCAGCAACTCCGGTTGTGGTAACGATACCGCTTCTGAACATGTAATGGTTCGTAAATATATCGTAGAATCTGTAAAATACTGGGCAGACGAATACCACATCGATGGTTTCCGTTTCGACTTAGTAGGCTTAATTGATACTGTAACAATTAACGAAATTATGAAAGAAGTTTGGTCAGATCATCCGGACGTAGTATTCTACGGTGAAGGCTGGTCTATGAACAGCTATGATACAGGCGTATCTATGACAGAACAGTCTAACGCTGATGAAGTACCTGGATTCGCATTCTTCAATGACGTATTCAGAGATACTATCAAGGGTAGCGTATGGGATGAAGAGCCAGGTTATGTTGGCGGCAAAGAAGGCGTAGAAGAAACAATGGAACAGGCATTCATGGGCGCTTCTATTTGGGGAAGTGAAAGTACAGTATGTCCAGATCCAAGCCAGACAATTAACTATACTTCATGTCATGACAACAATACATTATATGACCGCTTAAAGATAGCTAGCCCGGATGCAAGCGAAGCAGATATCATCAAGATGAACAATCTTGCAGCAGCACTTACACTTACATCACAGGGTGTACCATTCCTTCATGCGGCAGAAGAATTCCTCCGCAGTAAACCATTACCAGATGGTTCTGGTTATGATCACAACAGTTATTCATCTGGTGACGAAATCAACAGTATCAAATGGGATACACTTGATGACAACATCGATGTATACAATTACTACAAAGGCTTAATCGAATTTAGAAAAGCACATGCAGCACTTCGTATGTCAGATGCAGACATGGTTGCAAAAAATATCAAAGCAATTGATGGCTTAGACGACAATGTAATCGCATTCGAAATCAATGGCGCAAATGGCGAAACAGCAGACAGATTATTCGTAATCTTCAACCCTAACACAACAGCTACAACAGTTACATTACCAGCAGGTGAATGGAACATTTATGTTAACGCTGAAGACGCAGGCACAAAAGTTCTCGGAACAGCAACAGGTTCTGTTTCTGTAGATGCTATCTCTGCTATGGTTCTTGTTGACGAAGCAGATGTAACACCAGAAGCTCCAGAAACACCAGCAGACCCAGAAACACCAGCAGACCCAGAAACACCAGTAGTTCCGGAAACACCAGTAGTTCCAGAAACACCAGTAGTTCCAGAAACACCAGTAGACCCAGAAACACCAGCAGATCCAGAAACATCTGTAGTTCCTGAAAAAGGTACAGAAATCACAAAAGAAGATGTTACAGTTGCAGAAAAGAACAAAAATAACAAAGTTGTAACAGAAAACAACAAAGAAGTTGTTGTCCTTGGTAATACAGCAATGGAAGATATCACAATTAAAGGTGATAAGGATGTTATTGATGAAAATGCATTCTTTGTAAGAAAATACCTCACAGCAGGTACAGAATACAAAGCTGCAGAAGAATTTGCAACAAAGAAATTAAAAGATGTAGAAGAATTCAAAGTAATTGAAATCAATCTTTATTCAGGTGAAGGCAAAGAGCTTAATCAATTAGATGGTTACGTATACGTAACAATTCCAGTTCCAGCAGATATTACTGTGGGAGAAGGAAATGTTCTTGCAGTATACAGAATCACTGACGATGGAAAGATTGTAAACTGTAATGCATCTACTTCACAGGATGGAAAACTTACATTTAGAACAAACCACTTTAGTACATTTGTAATCGTAGAACAGCCGGCAGCGTCTGTTTCACCAAGTACATTTGACGGTGGTATGAATGCGGTATATGCAATGATGCTTATGGCTTCTGTAGCTGTAGCAGGCGTAGTAGCAAAGAAAAGATATCGTTTCTAAATTCCGAAAAACTATTAAATAGTGAAAAGTAAGCATGAACTGCTGCATGGGAGAAATCCTGTGCAGCAGTTTTTTGAACTGTCAACATGTCCTATTTTAAAATCTAGATGATTTGAGCAAGTTGGATTCATATTTTGAGTTTTTAACATGCACAAATTAAAAAACTGAAATGGTGCGAGCAAGTTAAACTAGCAATTTTACTTTTTGACATGCATAAATTTAAAAATTTAGACGGCGTGAGCAAGTTAAACTAGCAATTTAGCTTTTGAACATGCACAAACTTAAAAATTTAGACGGCGTGAGCAAGTTAAACTAGCAATTTTACTTTTTGACATGCATAAATTTAAAAATTTAGACGGCGTGAGCAAGTTAAACTAGCAATTTTGCTTTTGAACATGCACAAATTTAAAAATTTAGATGGCGTGAGCAAGTTAAACTAGCAATTTTGCTTTTCAACATGCTCAGATAAAAAAATTAGACAACATTGAGCAAGTTAAACTAGCAATTTTGCTTTTCAACATGCTCAGATAAAAAAATTAG
>CAYVGA010000140.1:0-258 GCA_964449855.1 uncultured Lachnobacterium sp. | reverse complement strand
ACAACATTGAGCAAGTTAAATTCGTATTTTTGCTTTTCAACATGCTCAGATAAAAAATTTAGACAAGATTGAGCAAGCTGAATTCATATTTTCTATTTTCAGCATGCACAAATTTAAAAAGGTAGAAAATTTGTGCATGCATATTCAGATGTGGGTGAGAAAAGAGACCGTTACTGTTCACTCGTACCTCGTAAACAGTAACGATTCGCAGGCTCATTTAAAGTTTTGCTACGCAAAAGGAGCCTGCTCACACCTGAA
>CAYVGA010000139.1:0-5222 GCA_964449855.1 uncultured Lachnobacterium sp. | reverse complement strand
GAAGAAACAGCGAAGCTGTGGATTCGAGCTTCTTCTTGATAGTTACGAAAGTATTAATGAAGAAGTAACGATGCAAATTTATTTGCAAGAGTTATAGTAGAAAGGGGTACTTATGCAGATTGCTGATATTGCCAGACAGTATGCAAATACAACCACATCTGCCGATTCCATGAACGGAACAAGAGGCGTTGAGAAGCTGATTTCTTCTGTTCGTGAGCTTTCCGCAGGTAATATTTTTGAAGGTACGGTAAATTCTATAAATGGCAGTAAGGTGGTATTGGGTTTATCCAATGGGACGGAGCTTGCGGCGCGTTTGGATGCAAATATGAAGCTTGTAAAAGGACAGTCCATGTTTTTTCAGGTAAAGAGCAATGATGGTGCGTCTGTTGCGATTCGTCCATATACTGTAGATGGTGCAGGGGTGAATCTGACTTTAATGAATGCGTTGAAGGCCGCGGGTCTTCCTGCAACAGAACGATATTTGAATATGGCAAATATAATGATGCAGGAGCATATGCCGATTGATAAAAATAGTATGACGCAGATGGCACGTATTCTTATGGCAGATCCGGATATGTGCGTAAATACCGTGGTACAGATGAAAAAGCTGGGGATTCCGATTACAAATGAAATGGTTGCTCAGTTTGAAAATTATATGGATGACAGCAATGCGGTACACAAAGCAATGGACCGTTTTATTTCGGAACTTCCACCGACACTTTCCGGAAAAAATATGCCGTTGGAGCAATTAAAAAGCTTTGATAGTCAATTACTTTTGATTTTGGCCAAGGGAATAGATACCTTAAATGGCGGGGCAGCAGAAAGTGAGGCTGTCAATACCCCGCTAATTTCTTTCAATGATGGGACGGCAGAGCATGAGACAAATGCTGTGATGAAAGGAACGCTTGCAGAAATTGTGGTGCAGGGGCAAAATAACGAAAGTATTGCTACAGAGCAGACGGTACAGAATACAGAGTTGTCAAAAAATGTACAAACGAGTGGAAAAATCAGTGATGCGCAGGAGAATGTGTTAAAGTTATTACATAGTTTATTTGGCGATATAGGTATTACTTCTGAAGATTCCTCGTCAGGTTTGCTGCATAAATTGGCGAATCTTATTTTACAGGGGGAAAATATTTCAAAGGAAATATTGACCGAATTATTTTCTTCAAAAGATATGCAGACATTTTTGCGAGATGTCATGGAAGAACAGATGTATTTGGCACCCAAAGACGTTGCAGATGGTGAAAAAATAAATAAACTGTATGAACGTTTAAATTCCAAAGTACAAAATCTGGAATCGCTGCTTGCCAGTGCAGGATTAAAAGATACGCCTTTGGCACAGACGGTTACAGATGTGCGTGGAAATATTGATTTTATGAATCAGTTGAATCAGACATATACCTATGTGCAGATTCCACTGAAAATGTCGGGACAGAACGCCAGCGGACAGCTTTATGTGTATACCAATAAGAGGGATTTGGGCGATCCGGATCGTGAACTGACTGCGTTTTTGCATTTGGATTTGGATCATTTGGGTTCGACCGATATATCGGTACGTCTGCTTCGTAAGAACATAGATACCAAGTTTTATATGGATAGTGATGAATCGTATGCCTTGGTAAAGGCACATATGTCTGAATTAGAAGAACGTTTGCGCAAAAAAGGCTTTTATGCAAGCATTTACGTGGAAAACGAAGGAAAAAAAGTAAATTTTGTGGAAGATTTTTTGAAAAAAGATGTACCTTCCGCAGGACAGCTTCATAGATATTCCTTTGATGTGAGGGCATAGTATGGCAGATAATAGGAAAATAGATCCTACGCAGAAAACAGCGGTAGCAGTAGTTTATGAGGCAGGCGATCGTGCTCCGAAGATTCTTGCGACAGGAAAAGGCGAAGTGGCCGAAAAGATTATTGCAAAGGCAAAAGAAAATGATGTACCGCTGTACAAAGATAATAAATTGGCAGATACACTTTCCAAGTTAAGAATTGGTGATGCGATTCCACCGGAACTCTATGAAGCAGTAGCAGAAATTCTTGTGTTCGTTGACGATATGGATCGTTTGAAAGCGAAAGTGGATGGTAGAATGAAATAAAAAAGATGTAAAAACAGTTTTGGAATTTTATGGAAAATAAAAAATTAGCACAGTCTCTATCTGCGAATAAACGACAGACAGGGACTTCTTATGAAATAAAAGCAGAGAAATATCTCATAGAAAAGGGGTATCGAATTTTGGAACGTAATTTTCAAAATCGCAGTGGTGAAATTGATATTATCGCAAAGGATGGGGAATATTTTTGCTTTGTAGAAGTAAAATACCGTACCACAAATGATTTTGGAAGTCCGTTTGAGGCAGTGGATATTCGGAAACAGAAGCAGATTCGAAAAGTGGCGGCTTATTATTTAATGAAACAGAAATTGAATGAATGGACACCTTGCCGTTTTGATGTGATTGGATTTGTGGGAGATGAGATGACGCATATTGAGAATGCGTTTTGATTAAAAAAGGATATGTGTATGGAGTTAAAAAAGAAGAATCAGGAAGATTGTTTGATTGTAAAAGAACATAAAGTAGCAAATTGTGGAGGGAGCATCCTGCCGCTGCTGCATTATCCACTTTTGGAACAGACAGGAATGGTAGAGCATTGTTTTACCACCCGTCTTGGAGGGGTGAGTGAAGATATGTTTTCGACACTCAATTTTAGTTTTACAAGAGGTGATAAGCCGGAGGCGGTATTGGAGAATTATCGGCGTGTAGCGGATGTGTTTGGAAAGACAGTTGATGATTTTGTATGTACGGATCAGACACATACCACAAAGGTGCTTCATGTTGGAAAAGAAGCACGTGGATATGGGGTGACGAAAGAGAAGCCATATACCGATGTAGATGGTTTGATTACCAATGAACCGGGGATTATCTTATCTACATTTTATGCAGACTGCGTTCCACTTTATTTTGTGGATACGGTCAATAAAGCGATCGGGCTTAGTCATTCCGGCTGGCGTGGTACAGTTGGCAGAATGGGACAAAAGACTTTAGAGGCAATGCAGGAAGCTTTTGGTACAAATCCAGCTGATGTATATGCAGCGATTGGACCGTCTATTTGTCAGGATTGTTATGAAATCAGCGAAGATGTAGCACTGCATTTTTATGAGGAATTTTCCGGGCATGGCGATGAAATATTAATGAACAAAGGAAATGGAAAATACCAGCTTGATTTATGGAAAGCAAATGAAATTGTGATGCTGGATGCAGGAGTTCAGCCGGAGCATTTGGCTGTGACAAATATTTGTACTTGCTGTAATCCACAAGTGCTGTTTTCACATAGAGCAAGTCATGGAAAGCGTGGAAATTTGGCAGCATTTTTGATGTTGAAAGCATAGAGATTTCCATGAAAAATTAATTGCTATTGATAAAAGTCACATAGGTATTATGGATAATGTGATAGAAAAAGTTGATGTAGATAAATATATTGGAGGATTCTGCAGGATGAAATACGTGAAGAATTTTTTTGCGAAAAATGAAGAAAAAGATTCCGTAAAAAATGACCTTACGCAGGTGATGAAAACAATAGAGAATGTAAAAGGTGCAAGTAATGAAATTGTAGATGGTATTTCCGTTGTACGCGAGCTTGCAGAAGAAAATAAAGAAAGTGCAGTTGCTGTTGTCAATAGTATGGAAGATTTAGTGGCACAGAACAGTGAACTGAATTTGAAAATTGAATCGTCTATAGAGATGACGGAAGACATTCATCAACAGGTAGAGCATGTGACACAATTGGTAGACAAAATTGTAGATTTGAGTGAGCAGTCCGTTACCCATGCGATGTCAAGTTCGAATGAATTGGAAGGTGCAGTAAATGCTACAATGACGATGGCGAAATTGTCAGAAGATGTAGAAGTGATTTTGAAAGATTTTCAGAATCATTTTGAAAAAGTAAAGAATGAAACCGGTGTTATAGAGAGTATTTCTTCCAAAACAAATCTGCTTGCACTGAATGCTTCGATTGAAGCGGCCAGAGCCGGAGAACAGGGAAGAGGTTTTGCTGTAGTAGCAGATGAGATTCGAAGCCTGAGTATGGGAACGAAAACTTCTTCAACCAGCATTATGGAAGCATTAAAGCTGTTGGAGAATACTTCTGAGAAAATGACACAATCAATTACACAGATGCTGGGATTAATTGTGAATACCTTAGAAACTATTCAACTTGTAAATAAGAGTGTAGAGATGATTGCGGATGATTCCCGACAGTTAGGAGATGAAATTCAAACGGTAGACGCTGCAATGAAGCAGGTAGAAGAATCCAATAAAAACATGGTAGAAAATATGCATCATGTGCGTCATATTATGGATACTGTAACCGAAACAGTAGTAGATTCCGAAGAAAGAACTACGGTTATGGTAGAAAAATACGATGAGACTGCTCGCAATATTACCAAAATTGAAGGTGTTGTCGGACAATTGGTAGGCGAATTGGGCGATAGTGGTTTTATGAATGTCAATGATATTGCTGCCGGGATGCAGGTGGAAATTTCGAATCGGGAGAATGGCCAGCACTGTACGGTAGAGGTAGCGAAGATTTTTGATAATACGATTCTTGTCGAAAGTCAGACGAAGCTGGAATCTGTGTTCACGAAGATAGAAGGACGCAGTTTTGATGTAAATGTTATTGTACGAAATTATACATATACATGGAATCAGGTTACTGTAGGAATGTACTCCATGAATCGTAAACAGTATTACCAGCTTTTTGTGGAAGATAATCCAAAAGTTATGAAGCGAAGAAAGCAGGCAAGGGTAGCGATGCGAAATGCCTGTGAGATTGAAATCAAAGAAAAGAAGTTATCCGTAAAAGGTTCTATGATAAACCTGAGTGCCGGAGGTTTTGCTTTTGAAAGTAAAGAATCTGTATTTGCAAATGCAGCAGGTGAATGTGTATACCTCACCATCAGTAATTTTCCACTTTTGAATGGAAAACCATTAGCGGGAATCATTGTCCGTACAACGAAAGAAAATGGAAAATATATGGTTGGATGCCGTATGCTCTATGATAGTAAAGAAATTAAGGCTTATGTAGAAAAAGAAAACAGATAGTAAAGGAGTCATGTGTTGATGGAGAGTCAATGCATGACTTTTTCGTTACTGTTCACTCCGTGACCAGTAACGATTGATTTCTGCATGAAAATTCGCTTCGCGAAGCAGAAATCAACACCTGAATCA
>CAYVGA010000138.1:0-5225 GCA_964449855.1 uncultured Lachnobacterium sp. | reverse complement strand
TGCATAAATACCTGCCTCTATTTTAATGCATAAACACAAAAAAAGAAAGAGGAAACCTGCAATTTTTATGCATTTCCTCTTTTTTTTCAGTTGAAATCTAGTAAAAATGAACTAAAATCCAAGAAACTAGAATTCTTTCTTATATTCCTGGAATCCCTCACCAAGAACTTCTCTCACTTCGGATACAATAATAAATGCCCTTGGGTCAATTTCAGTTACGATATCTTTTAGCACAACAATTTCTTTTTTGGAAACAATACAGTATAACATACATTTTTCTTCACTGGTATACATCCCCTTTGCATGCAGCCCTGTTACACCACGTTCCAATTCTTTCATAATACGATCTGCAATTTTCTCGTATTCATTTGTAATGATATATGCAGCCTTCGCATAATTCGTTCCTTCCAGCACCATATCGGAAATGTTGGCAGACACCACAATTGCGATGATGGCATACATCGTTGGCTGAATACCAAATACAAACATACCCAGTACAAGAACAATGGCATCAATAATCTGCAAAATCTTCACAATCGAAACATGACGCACCTTTAGCTGAATCAGTGCGGCTACCAAATCCGTACCGCCTGTCGTGGTTCCGGTCTTAAACACAAGTCCGATTCCTGCACCGGCAAACACTGCACCAAACACCGCAGAAAGCAGCATATCATCTCCAGCAATATTCATCTGTGGGATAATTGCCAGCCATACAGAGAGTACCATTGCACCAAAGAATGATTTTCCAATAAAAGCTTTTCCTTTTAAAAAATATGCCATAATGAACATCGGTACGTTAAATGCTACGTTGGTAAGCCAAAGCGGAATACCGCCTTCAATCATTCCATTCGTTATGCTCTTAATAATAATCGCAAGACCGGTAACTCCGCCCGTAACCAATCCAATTGGATCATAAAAGCATGCAATACCAAAAGAAAGTATGCCGGTTCCAATGACAATCCATAAATACTCATAGAATTTTGCATATTTTTTCATACTGCCTGTTCCTTTTCTTCCTTCACATAATTTTTCAACAGCATCTTACGCATAAGTTTGATAAACTTTGCCCCAAAGGTATGTTTATAACCTTTAATTTTTTCCGCACCGATACCATACCATATTTTTGTCAAAAACATGGATTTGTATTTTCTTAAAAAATACTCTTGCTTTGGAGATGGCAATACACTGATAATCACATCTGGTGCAACCATGTTAATTTCATTCACCACGCCAGCTTCTGCATCTGCACTTTCTTCCAATGCATTTGCTCCGGCTATCTTCATTCGTGGAAATTCATCTGCAATATATCCACAGGCCTCCTGCACTTCTTTTTCCTGCTCACCGAGTACATATACAGTATATCCATTCCTCTCTAAAATCTTCATCAATTGAAAAAAGAATTCCCTTCTTTCAATCTCTGCCCTGTGCAGAATGGTAGACTGACCTACTGCATCTAAAATTCCAGTCTCTGCAATTATCGTTACATCCACAGATTCCAAAGTCTCTTTTACCGATTCATCTTCTTTTGCAAGAAGAATTGTCTTCATATGTATTTCCTCAATCGTCGTAAAGACATTGGCATTCAGATTCTTTGCAATCTGTGAAAGATTTTCCATTGCACTATAATTATATAATTTTATCCCTGCAACTATTATTTTCTTAATCATGACAACTCAGTATATCAAACCAGTAAAATTTTGGCAAGCCTTTTAATTGTTTGACAATTCAATATATTTGGCACTATTTTCCCACATTTAAAAAGTCAAGAAAAAAATAAAATTTCGTCTGCTTATCGACAAATTTTATGATTTCTTCACAAAACAGATGTTTGTTTCGTCAAATTTTTCCACTTAGTTATTCACATCACTTCTTGTGGACAACGTGGATAACTTTGTGTATAACTTTATTTTTTCAAGTTTTTCCAGCATAAAAATGTGGATAACTTTGTGAGTAGTTCCTTGACAATTTACACCTGCTTTCGTAAAGCACCCTGTTTTTGTGCAAATTGTACACTTCACTTTTCTATTATTAGGAAATAATCCCAAACCTATTCTTTTTTGTATGAGAAATTCACAAAACTTTAACACATCAAATTCTTTTCTATAAAAAATTCTTTTCCAGAAAGCAAAAATGGAGCTGCCATTTTTTGACAACTCCATTTTGTAGGATTCTATATGCTTATTAAAAAATTCTTCTGATTGCAAGTACTTTTTTATACTGCCAGTCATATGAAATCTTGATACCATCACGTTTGTTTGAAGCATGTACAATAGCACCATTTCCGATGTAGATTGCTACGTGTCCACTATAGCAGATGATATCACCAGGCTGTACCTGAGATGCATCTACAGCATAACCAACACTTCTCAATCCATAAGAGCTGTGTGGAAGGCTTACACCAAATGCTGCGTATACAGACATTATAAAACCGGAACAGTCTGCACCATTTGTTAAGCTTGTGCCACCCCATACATATGGGTTTCCAACGAACTGTACTGCGTAGTCAACTACTGACTGTCCGCTGCCGCCTGTTGGTGGGTTATATGTCTTGTTTGAGCTTGAAGAAGACTGCTGCTTATTGGAAGATGCTGCCTGCTGAGCTGCCTGCTGACTTCTTCTGCGTTCTGCTTCTTCCGCTTCAAGTCTTGCTCTTTCTTCTTCTTTTGATTCTGCACATTCATATACAGTCTCAACACCTACATATTCAGATGAAACATATCCTTCATAAGATTTGTATTTTACTTTTACCCAGCCTTCAATGCTTTCATCCAAAACATCTGCTTTATTTCCGATAGAAAGCAATGTGTATACACCGGATTCCGTAGTTGCTTCTTTACGAAGTCTTAATGTATCTGCTGTAACTGTAGCAATTCTTTCAGAAGCAGCTTTGATTGCTTCTTCATCACCTACTGCCAAGTAATCAGCACTTGCATATCCAATAACATTACCGGATTCAATCTTGTACCATCCATCCAATGTTTCAAGCACTGTAGCTACACCATTTACATAAAGCTTTCCAACAACTTCTGATTCTGTAGTTGCTTCTGCACGAATGTTTAAGTAGTCACTAATATTTGCAGCTACTGCCATATTTGCGTAGTCTTCTGCACTTTTTACACCTTCTGCTACCACTGGAGCATCCTGTTCTTCTACATCCGTAGAAAGGATACTGTTGATATCTTCTAAAATAACGGTATCATTGATTGCTGCTGTTGCACCAGCGGAAAAGCTAACCGATGTACCTGTCATATATTTATTACTTTCAGCCGACTGGCTTGCCAGTACATCTACTGGTAATGAAGTAATCAGTGTTGCTGTTACTAAAAGTCCTGCTGTAAGTCTAAATCCTTTCATTTTCCTTTAACCTCCAAAGTCGAATCAATCTTTTTAATTATTACAAATTTGTTACAACCTCATGATGCTATTATAACAACCTTGTATACATGTGTCAACCCCCTAAATACAGCTTTTTTCGATATTTTTTATTTGTACATCCCATTTTGTATACTAGAATTCAAATTCTTTTCGTATTTTTTCGACCAATTTTCTTAATATTTGCAACCATTTAGCCATAGAACTTTCTCTCAGTAAAATCACGCTTGCATGAATAAATATATTGATGCTGTCCATGAGCAAAGTTCGCTGCAAAGCAGCAAAAAAGCTGTTACACCAACGAAGAAATTCGCAAATGAACAGCTTTTAAAATTTTATTGATTTTTTCTATTTAATAGCAACTGCCTCGATTTCAAGCAATACATCTTTTGGAAGTCTTGCAACTTCCACACAGCTTCTTGCCGGAAATTCGGATGTGAAGTATTCTTTATAAACTTCGTTGATTGTACCAAATTCATTCATTTCTTTGATAAAAACAGTAGTTTTGATTACATTTTCCATGCTTGTGCCTGCTGCTTCTAAAAGATTTTTTAAATTTGTAAGTGCCTGATTTGCCTGTGCTACGGTTCCTTCCGGAATTTCACCTGTTGCCGGATTTACCGGAATCACGCCAGAGGTATAAACCATTCCGTTTACTTCAATTGCCTGTGAATAAGGTCCGATTGCTGCCGGTGCCTTATCAGTACTGATAATAGTTTTCATAATTACTTTCTCCTATCTTTGCTATTTATTTTACCAAACGAATCTTGCCATCTATAATATCAATGATACGTTGTTTATACAAATGTCCTACCGCACGTTTGAATGCGTTTTTACTAAGTCCTGTTTCACGCTTGATTACTTCCGGACTGGCTTTCTCGGAAAACGGAAGCACACCTGCGTAAGATTCAATAATTTCCAAAATCTTTTCTGCATCAGCGTCCATCTGAATATGTGCTTTTTCTCTTAAAGTCAAATCCAGCTTTCCGTCCGGTTTTACAGCTACTACTTTTGCATCAATCACATCACCGATACGCAGATAGCTATGGTCTTCATGTCCCGGAATACGTGCGGAATATTTATCATCTACCGCTACAAACGTACCAAAGTTATCACTAAATTCATATACACGACCCGTTACCATATCATCCTTATGATAAGGAGACTCTTTGGATAACAAATGGTAAATTCCTCTCATGCTTGCACAAAGACGATTACTCTTGTCTGTATAAACAGTTACCAACACTTCATCTTCCGGCTGCACTTTCTGTGTCATTTCTTTAAATGGAAGGAACAGGTCTTTCTCCAATCCCCAATCCAAAAACGCTCCGATTTTTCCGATTTCTTTTACTGTCAGTACCCCAAACTGCCCCAATGTAAGTTTCGGTTCATTTGTAGTCGCAATCATACGGTCTTTGGAATCTTTATATAAGAAGACTCTTATCTTATCCCCCTTTTTTGCATCCGCTGGTACCTGCTTTGCCGGCAGAAGGACACGCTCTTCTGCGTCTTCTGTTTCACCAAGATATACACCAAAGTCTACTTTCTTTATATATATTAGATCCTGATATTCTCCTAATCTCATACCTACCAACCTCTTTCCTAGATATAACTGTCTATCCGTTTCGAAAAAAGTTTACATGGCAAATATATACTTGTCAACCATTTTATTTTCATAATTATTCAGTACCTGAATAATTATATCGGCGGTGATTAAAAATCACCACCTGCACCACGCACGGTCACGAAGTGACATCTTCCTATTCGTGCGTGTGTGCACCCCTCGGAGAGCACTATATATTCGGCGTAATTTTTTATCGCCGAATATATAGTTACTTATTTTCCTATGAAAA
>CAYVGA010000137.1:0-5228 GCA_964449855.1 uncultured Lachnobacterium sp. | reverse complement strand
TATAATTTCTCCTTTTCTACAGTCAGCCCTGCCTTCTCGCACATTTCACGCACTTTAGGCTTTAACACTCGATAAACCGAATCAAAAAACGCCTGAGGATTTGGATAGTGGTGGAAACTCTGAGAATTAATAACTATATCGAAGCTCTCTGTCTCAAAAGGAAGATTCTCACAGTCGCCAACAATCAATTCCGTGTTCGGCAAGTTCTTTTCTTTTGCTTTTGCAATCATTTCAGGAGTCAAATCCAATCCCACAAAATGATTGTTTGGATATTCTTTTGTCAGCAACATCATTTTTCATTAAATCAGCCAATGTTATGCCGTCAAAATAATCATTTACCATTTTGTGAAATTCCGTCCACATAGGAAGAGTTCGACATTCTCCAGCACGTTCACATGGTTTTGCATCACATTGCAGACAGGACACAGGTGCCAAATCTCCTTCTGCCAATCGCAGAATGTCACCCACTCGATACTCCTCTGGCTGCTTTGTAAGACGATAGCCGCCCCCCTTACCATGTACACCTTCTACTAAAGCGTTCTTGGTAAGAACAGGCATGATTTTTTCAATATATTTTAAGGATAATTCCTGACGCTTTGCAACTTCCTTCATTGGAATATATCCATCGGAAAAATGATCTGCCAAGTCAAGCAATACACGTATCGCATAACGTCCTCTTGTAGAAATCATCATACTTACCGTCCTCCATTTATAGCATCCATAATTTTTTCGGAATAACGTACGGTCTCCATTGCATCCTTCGCGTATTGATCTGCACCGATTTTGTCGGCATATTCCTGTGTGAGCACAGCTCCGCCAACCACAATTTTACACCAAGGTGCTTTTGCTCTCAGCTGCTTTATGGTTTCCTCCATAGCTGGTACTGTGGTGGTCATAAGCGCACTTAGGCCTGCTAAAGGTGCATGAAGTTCTACTACTTTTTCTACTACTTTTTCAGGTGCTGCGTCTTTTCCCAAATCCACTACATCAAAGCCGTAGTTTTCCAGTAACAATTTCACGATATTTTTTCCAATATCATGGATATCTCCCTGTACGGTAGCTATTACAAAAGTTCCTTTGCTGGCGGATTTTTCTCCGCCGGAAGACATAAATGCTTTGATATTTTCAAAGGCACTTTTTGCGGCTTCTGCACTCATAAGAAGCTGAGGCAGGTAAACGGTTTTATTTTCATAACCCTTACCTACCACATTTAATGCAGGAATGATTTCGTTCTGCACAATATCAAGAGGGGCTACTGTTTTTAAAAGTTCTTTTGTAATCTCACCTGCTTTATCCTTAAAGCCTGTGATTACCGCTTTCTGCAACTCAGACTTATATTCTTCTGTGGTTTTCTTTGTCTCTGTAGCTGCTGTGCTTACGGAAACTGTAAAGGAAGCAGCTGCTTCGATATACTGTACACAATTTTCATCCATATCTTTTAATGCTTTATAGGTATAATAGGTCTTCATCATATCCGCAGAATATGGATTCATAATGGCTGCTGAAAGACCATTTTCAAGGGCAAGGGCGAAAAATGTTCCGTTTATGGCATCACGATAAGGTAAACCAAAGGAAACGTTAGACACACCAAGAGAAGTATGACATCCCAACTCATGTCGAATGAGATGCAATGCTTTTAACGTAGTATTTGCCGCAGAAGTACCGGAACTAATGGTCATAGCAAGTGTATCGAAAATGATATCTTTTTTATCAATTCCATAGGTTTTGGCTGTTGCTAAAATCTTTTCTGCAATGGCTACTCTTCCTTCCGCTGTTTCTGGTATTCCCCCTTCATCCAAAGTCAGAGCAACAACCAAACCACCGTATTTTTTTACAAGTGGAAAAACGGCTTCCATACTTTCTTGTTTCCCATTTATGGAATTAATCATGGCTTTTCCGTTATAACGGCGAAGTGCAGCCTCCATGGCAACCACATCGGAGGTATCAATTTGTAATGGTAAATCGGTGACTGCCTGAAGTTCACATACGGCGTTTTTCAGCATTTCTACTTCATCAATATCTGGCAGACCTACATTTACATCTAGGATATGTACTCCTTTTTCTTCCTGATGGATACCTTCCGTAAGGATGTAATCCATGTCATTTTCCAGCAATGCCTGTTTAAAACGCTTTTTACCAGTTGGGTTGATACGCTCACCAATGAGAATAGGTGTCTCTTCAAATTTTACTGCATGTGTATAAGATGACACTACAGTGATATTTTTCTCTGTGAGTGCAATCGGTTTCAGATGGTTTGTTTTCTGGTTCAGATTCCGGATGTACTCTGGTGTAGTACCACAGCATCCGCCAACCACACGCACCCCTTTTTCTATGAGTGAAGCCACTTCATCTGCAAATTCTTCCGGGGTTACATCAAAAACGGTCTGACCGTTTACGGACTTTGGAAGTCCTGCATTTGGTTTTAATACAACTGGAATGGAAGCATTCTTCAAAAGCTCTTCTACCACGCCTCGAAGCTGTTTTGGACCAAGGGAACAGTTTGCACCGATGGCATCTGCACCCATGCCTTCCACCATAGCCACCATGGCTGCTGCATTGGCTCCGGTCATAAGTTTTCCATCTTCTCCGTAGGCGTTTGAAACGATGACCGGAAGGTCACTGTTTTCTTTTGCTGCCAAAAGTGCTGCTTTTGTTTCGTAACTGTCGTTCATGGTTTCGATTAAGATCAGGTCCGCACCATATTTCACACCCAGCTTTACAGTTTCCGCAAATACAGCTACTGCATCCTCAAAATCCAAATCCCCTAAAGGTTTTAAAAGTTTTCCTGTTGGTCCGATATCTAATGCAATGAATTTTTCTTTTGCTGATTCGCTTTGCTCTTTTGCAGCCTTGGCATTTTCAAAAGCAGCCTTGATAATTTCTTCTAATTCTTCTGGTTTGAATTTGAGCGTATTTGCACCAAACGTATTGGTAGAAACTACGTTACTGCCTGCATCATAATACTCTTTATGTATATTTGTAATTACCCCTGGATGGCTGATATTCCAATGTTCAGGATGTTCACCAGGCTTTAATCCACTGGCTTGAAGCAGTGTACCCATACCTCCATCCAAATAAACGATATTGTTTTTTAAAAATTCTCGAAACGTCATTATGCACCTCTATATTCACAATCTGTTTTGCTGCAAGCAGCACAGTTATTTATTGTTTTCGTTCCCTCTGCTATTTCTGTGGTGGTTGAATGTTTTATGGAATTTGCAGGTTCCACAAGACCAGCGAATGCGGTAACCGATTTGGACGGAGACATAAGCAAGCTGTCATTTAAGGAAAGTCCTATCCGCTTTGAGCAGTCCAGAATTCCAAAGAGTTCTCTTTGAACCTCCAATGACAAGTCTCCATAACCAGGACTAAAACGTGGCTTTAGTGCCATGTTTTTTTCTTTTGCAATATCTTCGCAAAAAGCATCGCACAACGCCTCTATACGTTCTGCTCCAACGGCCTGCAGCATCAACGCTTTCGATGGCGACAATCTTCCATATTTTGCAATGAAACGATCGATTTCTACTCCTAATGTTGCTCCAAAAAGGACAACTGTTTTGCAGCCTTGCAGATTTTTTGCCAAATTCTCAGACTGTACGGTCAAACATGTAAAATCACAATTCTTGGCAGTAATTGTCACTGGCAGCTCCATGTAACAAACCTTATATGCTAGCTTTTCTCGCACTTCCTCAATGCAGGTACGTAAAAGCTGTAAGAGCTCATCATCGGAACTCTTACAGCCTGCATATCTTAAAATTTCTTTTTCACAAAAGGGTGGTTCTTTGTAACTTTTTGTTATTACATTCATTTTTATTTTCCTAAAATATCCGAAAGATTACTCTGTATCTTTTCTGCCACATCTGGTTTATTCATAGAATATACATGTACATTCGTTATATTGTTTGCATACAAATCAATAATCTGGTCGGTGGCATAAGCGATTCCCGCCTGTTTCATTGCTGCAGGGTCAGAACCAAACTTGTCTACAAGACTCTTAAATCTCTGTGGCATAAAAGAACCAGAAAGTTCAATCGCTCTCTTGACCTGAGTCGCATTGGTAATTGGCATGATTCCTGGAATAACCGGAACCGTAATGCCAGCCTCACGGATTTTATAAAGAAAGTTATAAAGAAGATTGTTATCAAAAAACATCTGTGTCGTCAGGAAATCACATCCTGCATCCACCTTTTCTTTCAGACGCTTGATATCCTCTTTTTGATCCAAACTCTCTGGATGAACTTCTGGATAGCAGGCTCCACCAATACAAAAATCAGCATCTGCCTCTTTCAGTTCTCTTATTAAGTCAATGGCATATTTGTAATCCCAATTACTTCTGTCCGCATCCTCAAGTCCGGCTGGGATATCTCCTCTTAAAGCCATGATATTCTCGATGCCGGCGGCTTTAATTTCTGCAATCTTCTGGTGAACCATTTCCTTGCTGGATGAAACGCAGGTCAGGTGTGCCAAGGTAGGCACATCATAAAGCTCTTTAATATGCTTTGCGATATCAAGGGTATACTTACTAGTACCACCACCTGCACCATATGTAACACTCATAAAAGCAGGATGAAGCTTTGCGATTTCTTCCGTTGCAGTTTTCACACTTTCAAAGCTGGTTTCTGTTTTTGGTGGGAAAACTTCAAAGGATAATGACAGTTTTTCCTGGGTCAGTAAATCTATAATTTTCATCTTTTTCATTCCTTTTTCCATATTTGTAGTCAATTATACCCCCGTCTGGTAGGTAAATCAAGGTAATATCTATTTATTTAGCAGGAATAAAATATCCTTTTCTTATTTAATTGCATCAAAACCGTTCTGTAAATCAGCAAGAATGTCATCAATGTGTTCTGTTCCGATTGAAAGACGGATGGTGTTTGGTTTAATATCCTGCTCTTTCAGTTCTTCTTCTGTAAGCTGGCTGTGAGTCGTAGTTGCAGGATGAATGACTAAGCTCTTTACATCGGCAACATTTGCAAGCAGTGAGAAGATTTCCAAACTATCGATAAATTTATGTGCTTCTGCTACGCCACCTTTGATTTCAAAAGTAAAGATAGAACCGCCACCGTTTGGGAAATATTTTTCATATAACGCATGATCCGGATGATCGGATAAGGATGGGTGGTTTACCTTTTCCACTTGTGGATGTGCAGATAAAAATTCGATTACTTTTTTCGTATTTTCTGCATGGCGTTCCAATCTAAGGGAGAGCGTTTCTGTTCCCTGTAAAA
>CAYVGA010000136.1:0-5244 GCA_964449855.1 uncultured Lachnobacterium sp. | reverse complement strand
GCATGCAATGCTTTTTCACGGATGATTTCTGCACAAATCGCACGTTCCGGCTGGTCCGTAATCGTATCTTCATCGTAATACTGTGGACCATAGGTTAAATACTTAAAAATACTATCAATAATATCATCCGTATTATTTCCTCGCAGCGCAGAAGTTGGAATGATTTCTGCAAAATCATATACCTTACGATATGTATCAATGTATTCAAATACTGCATTTTTGTCTACCGTATCGATTTTATTGATAATCAAAATAACCGGTGTATTCACCTTTTTCAACTGTTCAATAATATGCTGCTCGCCTGCACCGATATAATTGGTAGGTTCCACCAGCCAAAGAATTACATCCACTTCTTTTAATGTTTTTTCTGCCACATTCACCATGTATTCACCCAGTTTATTCTTTGCTTTGTGAATACCTGGTGTATCAAGAAAAATAATCTGTCCTTTTTCCATGTCGGTATAAACCGTCTGAATACGGTTTCTTGTTGTCTGTGGCTTGTTGGATGTAATCGCAATCTTTTGTCCAATCAAACGGTTCATAAGTGTGGATTTTCCCACATTTGGTCTTCCAATAATAGTTACAAAACCTGATTTAAAATTTGTATTCATATTTTCCTCTCATTATAATTATAAAAACTATTCCTTACAGCTCAAAACACTTGCTGTTTTGAGCGTGAGAACGTGATTCAAGTGTGAGCAAACCCATCAGCGCAGCTGAAAGTAGTTGCTTTGCAACATCGCTCACGCGCGAAGAGTTCGCAAGCGAACTCTTTTTTATAGGTTTGCGAATAATTACAGTAATCCTCGGATACTCATAAACAGTTCCTCATCTTTGCGGATGTTATTTTCATTACCAATGACGCAGATATTCTCGTCCGAAAGCACAGCCTCCATGATATCTGCAAGCCCACGAATATCTTCTTCTGTTGCATTTAAAATCGCATCTCTCTCACGCTGAATATCTTCTTCCGAAAGATGCTTGATATATGCTATCAGAGAACGATTGCCTTTGGCTTCCGGATTCAGCGGTGTATCCAGATTTCCAAGCGTTCCAATAATATACTTTGTCATTTCTCTTTCATCAGCAGTAAACTGACGTAAAAATTCCGGAATACCTTCGTACACCTCATTTGTTTTACGAAGATTTGGATCTCGATAAGAAGAGAATGTCACTTCTCCTGTACGATAAAACGTACTCGAGCATCCATATGCGCCACCTTTTACACGTACATTCATCCACAGATATTCATAACTGAGTATCATCTTTAATACGCTTAAAGTTCCTGTATATTTATATCCATGTTTTCTCAAGCTACCTGCACGAGATACGTACTGAATGGCAGATGCATCTGTAAATCCTTCGTTCTTTTTGCCAAGTGTTCCTGTTACTAACACACCCTTTTCACATCCTGCCGGAATTGTCTGAATAAACTCTTCCAAAACCGGAACTGCTTTTTCATAACTGTCTGCTTTCGCTGTAAAGCTAATCATCATACGATTCTTGCCGATTACATATGCCAGCACCTTACGAAGTCTTTCGATAAGAACTTCCGGCTGCGTTTTTATCATTTCGTTCATTTCACAAACAGATGCATAAAAATGGATACCGGATGTCACTTCCTGATAAAATGCATATTCTGAGAAATATGCCATACTTCTGGTCGCAGATACAATATGACCGGAATTACTGAGCATACTCTGAAGACGTGACTTCGTCTGTGCCAAAATCTCAGTCAATCGTTTCACATCGTCAAATTTTGTCGTATGCAGAATCTCTTTTAAAAGTGCAATTGCTTCTTCTAATTTATTCTCTAACACACGTACCTTAAATTCATAACGTACATGAGGATTCATCTGCTCTCCGGCTTCCGGAAATGCAGTTAAAGAACTGCTGATACCGCCTGTATGAATATTAATTGCATTCGAAAGCTCTGCAAATGTATAGTTTTCCGTATCCATATATCCAAACATACTGCGAACAATACTCAAATATGGCAAATCTTCTGCTGAAACATCTTCCGCATCAAATAAAATACTAATATAATCAATGCCATTTGTTTCAATATTATGCAAAAGTGCCGGTACTTCACCAATCATTTTTTCTTCATTTTGATAAGGCCGTACCTCTTTCCGCATATCTTTGCGTTCAAGCATTGGAATTTTTTTCAAATCTTCTTCGGAAGATGGTTCATCCTGATATGCTTTCAAATGCTTGGTATCCTGCACCAATGCTTCCAATTCTTCTTCCGAAAGCGACGCTTTATATGCTGCAAGTTTTTCTTTCAAAGCTTCTTCATTTTTACTGCCCAGACCTTTTTCAGGTTCTAAAGCAACAACAACACCATGCGGATTGTCCAACAGATACTTCTGAATCAAATCTTCATAATACCCTGTTCCCACCTGCTCTCTTAAGAACTGGAACACATCAAGCATTTCCAACTGATCGAATACCTGTGTATCGTCGTACAGCCATGAAGACATGCAGAATAATCCATACAAAAGCCCTTTTGGAAACTGTCCAAAATCCGCTTCGCGGAAACGGAATTCAGTACTATTCACCGAAGCCAAAATCGAAGATTCTTTCACACCTTCTTTTACAACCTGTCGCAGTGTATCTTCAATAATCTGTACAAAACGCTCTTTATCCTCCGGATTGGCATTTTTAGCAAAAAAGCCAAATGTCGGCTGTAACACTCCATCATCAAAAGAACCATATACATCCTGTCCAATACCGGCATCAATGAGTGCCTGACGCACAGGTGCACCCGGTGCACTAATCAATGCATAATCCAATACGGTAAATGCCTGATTCTGCACTTTATCTGTTGCTTTTCCAACTACTTTCTGATACGCAAGATAGGTATTGTTTTCCTCATTCTCATCAGAAGAAATCGGATACTTCTTTACAATTTCTTTCATCTGTGCATACGGCTTCTGCTCCGCGATAGAAGAATCCACTTCCAACACATCATAGTTACACAAATACGCTTTGTCCATCCACTCCAAACGTTCTTTGATATCAAAATCCCCATATAAATAAATATAGGAATTGGATGGATGATAATAAAACTTATAGAAATTCAAAAATTCTTCATACGTAAGCTCCGGAATATATTCCGGATTGCCGCCGGAATCCTTGCTATAGGTATTATCCGGGAATAATGCCTCAAGCAACGTACTCTGCAAAATTTCTTCTGGGGAAGAATATGCACCTTTCATTTCATTATAAACAACACCATTGATAGTTAACGGTGCATCTTTATCCTCTAATTCGTAATGCCAGCCTTCCTGCTTGAAAATCTCTTCGTACTTTAAAATATTTGGATGAAGCACGGCATCCAAATAAACATCCATCAGATTTTTAAAATCCTGGTCATTATAACTTGCAATTGGATATAAAGTTTTATCCGGATATGTCATCGCATTTAAAAATGTATTCAACGATCCCTTAATTAATTCTACAAACGGATCTTTTACCGGAAACTTTTCCGAGCCACAAAGCACAGAATGCTCAATAATATGCGGCACACCTGTATGATCCTGTGGTGTCGTACGGAATCCGATAAAAAATGCTTTATTATCATCATCATTCGAAATCAGTGCAACACGAGCACCGCTTTTCTTATGACGAAGTACATAACCTTTGGAATGGATATCATTTAAATCCTGTTCCTGTACCAATTCATATGTGTCTAAACCTAAAAAACTCATTTTGTCCTCCAAAACTATATCTCTTATACAAAATCTTCTCGCATTGGCGTGAAGAAATCCAAGATGATACCTTTTTCAATGCATCGGCATCCATGTACAATATCATCTAACTGCAGCATAGTATCTCCGGCTTCTACTGTTTTCACTTCTTCACCAATCGTAAATTCAAATTTTCCAGAAACTACATATGTAATCTGTGTATGTGGATGATGGTGCATCGCTCCTGCTGCCCCTGTTTCAAAATGATTTTCTACGCACATCAAATCATTGCTGTATGCCAATATTTTTCTAGCAATTCCTTCACCGCATACTTCTTTATCAATGTCTTTGTTGTATACCCATACCTGGTTTTTTTCTGTTTTCATAAAGTCCTCCTGTATTTCTTATGCTCAAAACAGTAAGTATTTTGAGCTGCATTAAATAATTACATTATATCGTATTTACTTCTATATCACAAATATCACTTAATGTAAATGGGATTACTTTCTTTAAATCCTCCAGTGACACTTGTACTTGAAAACCAATTTTTCCGCCACTAAAAATAATTGTATCACACCCTGCTGCCGATTCATGTACCACAGTAGAAAATAGTTTTTTCATTCCTATCGGCGAACATCCTCCGTGAATGTAACCGGTCAATGGCAAAAGCTCTTTCGACTTTATCATCTCAATGCTCTTTTCTCCCACTGCTTTTGCAGCTTTTTTCAGATTTAATTCTCCACACACCGGTACTACAAAGACATAATTCTTCTTTGAAGCACCTACTGTCACCAGTGTCTTAAATACCTGGTTGGGATTCTGCCCCAAGACCGCCGCCACTTCCATGCCGCTTATTGCTTTGTCGGTGTCATAGGTGTGGCTCTCGTAAGAAATTTTCTTTTGATCTAATATACGCATAACATTTGTTTTTTCTTGTTTTTTCATTTCACTTGGTACCTTTCCGTAATTTACATTATCTCTTTTGTGTCATTATCCGTTTATTAAAATCCATTCTTGACAACATCATCTTTTATTAGTTTACTATCTTGCAACAACATTTGCAATGACCTTATAGTTCCAATCTTCTTCCAAATCATATGCAGAAAGTTCGTTCTTTGCATTAATGCTTATCATTCCATACCTCATTATTTAGCTAATTACACTTGGGATTGTATGGCGATATACCCAGACCAAGTAGAAAAGATATCTCTTTTTGATAGACAAATCAAAATTATCCTAAATTAAGGGGAAATCAACATTAACCGATTTCCCCTTAACCCTATATGATAAGTAATTATCTACTATTCAAAGTTTTCCTGTGCACCCGACATGCCAAACAATTTAAATCTACGCACCAGCTTATCCATATGATGTGCCTGTTCGGATAACTGGTCACTGATGGCTGTGCTTTCTTCCGCAGAAGCTGCCGTATTCTGAACAACACCTGAAATTTGCTCTATACTTTCACTAATCTGTTCGAGGGCTTGAGCCTGCCCCTCTGCATTTTCTCGTGTATCTTTTGCTACAAGAGCAAAAGATTCCATATCGTTGA
>CAYVGA010000135.1:0-5258 GCA_964449855.1 uncultured Lachnobacterium sp. | reverse complement strand
TTTTTTCAATTTCGTCACTTTGACGAAGCTAATTTATATACCCGTGAACTGTAACACATTCGTAATATTGCAATTATTGCCCATGTTGACCACGGCAAAACTACCCTTGTCGATGAACTTTTGAAGCAAAGTGGCATTTTCCGCGAAAACCAGGAAGTACAGGAACGTGTCATGGACTCCAATGACATTGAACGTGAACGAGGTATTACTATTTTGTCGAAAAATACTGCTGTACAATATAAAGATGTAAAAATCAACATCATTGATACACCGGGACATGCGGACTTTGGCGGCGAAGTAGAACGTGTACTGAAAATGGTAAATGGTGTTGTTTTAGTAGTCGATGCATTTGAAGGTACCATGCCTCAGACCAAATTTGTTTTGATGAAAGCTTTGGATTTGGATTTACCGGTGATTGTCTGCATCAACAAAATTGACCGTCCGGAAGCCAGACCGGATGAAGTGATTGATGAAGTGCTTGAACTCTTTATGGATTTAGACGCTTCCGATGAACAGCTTGACTGTCCATTTGTATACGCTTCTGCCCGTAACGGCTACGCAATGCTTTCCTTAGATGACGAAAAGAAAGACATGACACCGCTTTTTGAAACGATTGTAAACTACATTCCCGGACCAGCAGGCGATCCGGATGCAAATACACAGGTACTCATCAGCACCATTGACTACAACGAATATGTTGGACGTATCGGTGTCGGCAAAGTAGACAATGGCATTCTTCGCGTAAATCAGGATGCTGTCGTGGTAAACCACCACGAACCGGACAAACGCACAAAAGTACGCATCAGCAAGCTTTATGAATTTGATGGCTTGAATAAAGTAGATGTTACAGAAGCCTCCGTAGGCTCTATCGTAGCCATTTCCGGTATTACAGACATTCACATTGGTGACACTATCTGTTCTCCGGAAGCACCGGAAGCGATTCCATTCCAGAAAATTTCGGAACCAACCATTGCCATGAACTTCATTGTCAATGACAGTCCGCTTGCCGGAACCGAAGGCAAATATGTAACTTCACGCCACATCCGTGAACGCCTTTACCGCGAATTGAATACCGACGTATCCCTTCGTGTCGAAGATACCGATTCCCCGGACAGCTTAAAAGTATCCGGACGCGGCGAGCTGCATTTATCTGTTCTTATCGAAAACATGCGCCGTGAAGGCTACGAATTTGCAGTTAGCAAAGCCGAAGTATTATACAAAGAAGATGAAAATGGAAAACGCTTAGAACCAATGGAAATTGCCTACGTAGATGTGCCGGATGAATTTACAGGTGCCGTCATTTCCAAACTCCAGCAGCGTAAAGGGGAACTCCAGAATATGGGCTCCATTGCCGGCGGCTATACCCGTATCGAATTCCGTATCCCATCCCGCGGCCTCATCGGCTATCGTGGCGACTTTATGACCGATACCAAAGGAAACGGCATCATCAACACCATTTTTGACGGCTATGATTATTACCGCGGCGATATCGCCTACCGTGCTACCGGCTCTCTGATTGCATTCGAGGACGGCGAATCCGTAACATATGGTCTGTTCTCCGCACAGGACCGCGGCACACTCTTCATCGGACCTGACGAAAAAGTATACTCCGGTATGGTCATCGGACAATGTGCCCGTGCAGAAGACATTGAACTGAATGTCTGCAAAAAGAAACACCTGACCAATACCCGTGCCTCTTCCGCAGATGAAGCACTTACCCTTGTACCACCTCGTATTTTAAGTTTGGAACAAGCACTCGATTTTATTGATACCGACGAATTACTTGAAGTAACACCAAAAAGCCTTCGTATCCGCAAGCGTATTCTTGACCCTACCATGAGAAAACGTGCAGCATTTAAGGCGAAGCAGCAATAAAAAATATGAGCGTGAGAACATGATTCAGGTGTGAGCAAACCCATCCGCGTAGCTGATTTCTCATGGATTTGCGAATCGTAATTATTCAGGTACTGAATAATTACGATTTTTGCAGAAATTGTATCTATGCAAAATTTTTATCCATATAGACACAATTATAATTATTTCACAGGGGGATTCTTTTCATTACACTCAGTCTGCTCACTACACATTTAGCATCATAAAAGTTTGCGCCCCTGCTTTTTCTTTCTCTTCTCCTGATACATCTCCTTATCTGCCTGTTCAATCAACGACTCTAAATTCTCCACTTCACGAGCTTTCCACTTCGATGAACCAATACTCACTGATACTAAAAATGGATATTTTCTGGATTCGTTTACCCGTATGATATCTGTTTTAATTCCGGCTATCAATTTATCTACCACATCATGTTCGTTATCCGCAAATCCTCCAAAAATAACAAACTCATCTCCTCCATAGCGCATACCTAACATTCCACTGTTTGTATTTTTATGCACAATAGCACCGACCTCACGAATCAGCAAATCACCCGCTTCATGTCCTAAAGTATCATTTACGGTCTTTAGACCATCCGCATCCATAAATATGATAAATACATTCTTATCATCTGCACAAAGATTATCCAAAATACTATTTGCTTCATAAGCAAATCCGGAACGATTGTACAAACTCGTCAGATTATCATAGCACCACATACCATTCAAACGGTCCACGGCATCCTTTAACAGCATACTCTGGCGTACATTTTCCAAGCCAACCCCAATTTCCATAAGCATGGAATAATACAAGCCACTGGCAACAACACTCTGTACTCTCTGGCACACCGCATAACCATAGCAGTAATTTTGGTAAAAAATCTTGTTAACTACATAGGTATTTCCACCGGATTTGTTACGGCACTTCTCTGGAAGCACAAATCCTTTTGGAAATGCTTCATAGGCTGTAAAATCTCCATCCTCATATGCCACGGCCATTTCAATATAAGGCGTATAGTTATCGTTCACCTGCTGAACATCAATATTTCTGCCAAGATTACGTTCCGGCAATACAAAAATCTTATCTTTCTCACAGGAGCATAAAAAGAATTTCTCTACACCCAGCTGGGAAACATAAACTTTAAACACATCAAACAACTCTTCCGGTCTTCTTGCCTTAGCAAAATCCGTAATCATCCCACGCACAATATCTGCCATAAATACTGTGTCCACTTGTTGTTTTACATACTTTTGTTTCAAATCTTCGACAAAAGTATAGATATCAAAGCCTTCTTCCTTACTACAGCCGCAGCTTTCCCGATACTTCATCTTACATGGCAGTTCATAACTGCCACAACTTTTTCCTTTTATTAAATCTAAAATTTCACAAACAGCTCTATAACCTACACCATGCTGGTTTTTGTCTACCGTTGTCAACGTCGGGTGATTCAAATGAGACATTTCTCCATTATCAAATCCTGCGATTTTAACATCTTCCGGAATCCGAATTCCCGCTTTTTTGAAAACATCTATGATTCCATGTGCCATATCATCATTTCCACAAATAATAGCCTCCGGACGTCTGCCTTCTTTTAACAACTGCTTGCCAACCATGACACCTGTTTCCATGGTAAAGGCACCCTCATATACGTTTTTCTCGGAATATTCCAAACCATTGTTTTTCATGGCATCCTGATATGCCAGCAGACGTTTCTTTGCCTCACTGCTAACCATCAAAGCCCCTGTAACGCAAATGATATCTCTATAACCATGTTGTATAAAATGCTCTACCATCTCATACTCTGCCTTATAGCTGTCAATCCCCACAGAGCTCATGCCTTCGATTTTACGGTCAATGCACACCTTTGGTTTGTCCAATTTGCTCAAATCTCCCAGTATTTTATTTAATGCCATAGGATTGTGTACTGTATTTGGAGCCACAATCACACCATCAAATTTGTCAAACTCCGGAAGTCTTAAAATCTGACTGGAAGCCATAACGCTTTCTTCTGTTTCTTTCGTTCCCACGTAATTGGTAAAAACGAATAAATTACAGTTTGCTTCTTTCGCTGCACTTTCCATGCCTTCCAATAATTTCTTTTGATTATCCAGATTAATCGCACCCAATATAACCGCGATCTGTTTTATCCCTTCTCCCATCCATTCTCTCTCCTGCTTTTATATTAAAAATCGCCTTTCGTGAAATGAATCCCCCTTGACTTTCTTTACAAGTCCGAACAGTAATCCAACACTTCTTTATATTTCAAATTACCACCAAACAAATCCAAGGCACTGCCAATCGTAACATTCAGCCGGTGTTTTCCTAACTCATCCAATTGTTTCAAATCTTCAAAACTACGCACACCGCCTGCATAGGTAATCGGCAGTTTTCCCCAGCTTCCCAGAAGTTCCACCAAAGATGCTTCTATGCCATTTTGCTTTCCTTCCACATCTACTGCATGCACCAAAAATTCATCACAATATGCCGACAGTTCGTCCAATAACTCCAGTGTCACCTTTTGAGTGGTAAACTTCTGCCAGCGATCCGTTACCACATAATATCCCTCTTGTCTTGGCTCAGTTTCACCTTCCAAAACCATCTGTCCATCCAGATACCGACAAGACAAATCCAGCACCACATGTTCTTTTCCAACTGCCTCTACCAATTTATGCAAATTCTCATAATTGATTTTTCCGTCTTTAAATACATAGGAAGTCACAATGACATGACTAGCTTCCTCCTCTATATAATAAGGCGCATTTTCTGCCGTAATTCCGCCGCCTATCTGAAGTCCATTCGGATAGGCATGCAAAGCCAAAAGTGCCTGCTGTCTGGTCGCCTCAAAATATGCACTATCTGCTGCATTCAGCAAAATAATATGCCCGCCTTTCACACCGTCTGCCTGATACATCTTTGCATAAAAAGCCGCATCCTGTTCCGATACAAAATTTTCTTCTGCTTGATTTCCAATGTCTTTTAGACTGCTTCCCACAATCTGTTTCACTTTTCCATTATGTATATCTATACAAGGTCTAAATTGCATTTTTTTAAGGACATTTCGTCCACACCTTTCTATTTTTTCATTCCTATCGTATAATTGTATATACAACTATACATATATTTTTATAATTTTAACACATTATTAGGTATATGTGAAGATTCGTTTCTATTCTATCTCATACAATTAGTTGACTGGATTATATAAAAATATTTGTAACTATTCAGGACAGCTCAAAACACTTGCTGTTTTGAGCGTATGAACATGATTCAAGAGTGAGCAAACCCATCAGCGAAGCTGATTTTTCATGGGTTTGCGAATCGTAACTATGAAGGTACTGAATAGTTACGAATATTTGTAATTTGCCAACTTATAACATCTTGACACA
>CAYVGA010000134.1:0-5259 GCA_964449855.1 uncultured Lachnobacterium sp. | reverse complement strand
AACAGACTGTTGCAGCATATCTTAAGTCTGTAAATAGTGCTCTCGTTATCAAGAAAGTAGTTCGTTTCGAAGTAGGCGAAGGTATGGAAAAGAAAAACGAAGACTTCGCAGCAGAAGTAGCAGCTCAGTTAGGTTAATATTTACAACTACTATAACTTGTAGCTAATTGGAAGTTTTTGTACAAAATGTATGAAAATGGAAAGTGAAATTTGTTGGTTAAAACGCCGAAAAAGATTGACTTTTTCGGCGTTTTATGTATAATTAAATACATATTTGTGTTCGCATGAGACGAACACTTGTCTTTTTGTGTTTTTTTAAAAACATATTTAAGTATTTTTGCCGCTTTGCGGTTAAAATAGACAATAATAAGGAGGAAAAAATAATGAAAAAGACACTCAAAAAAGTGCTTGTTCTTGCTTTAGCAGCTTCTATGGCTCTTTCACTTGCTGCTTGTGGCGGAGACAAGGACAATGGTGGTGCTGATGCAGATGCAACATATACATATAATGTTGCTATGTCAGTATTTCCAACAAACTGGAATCCTCATGTATATCAGACAGCTACTGATGCAGAGATTCTTGATTACATTTCAGAAGGTTTCTATTCCTTCGATTACAATGAAACAAAAGATGGTTACAAAATCGTTCCACAGATGGCAACAGCAGAACCTGTAGACGTAACAGCTGACTATGTTGGTCAGTATGGCGTTGAAGAAGGTGACACAGCAAAAGCTTGGTCTATCACATTAAGAGATGACCTTTGCTGGGAAGATGGTACAGCAATTACAGCGAAAGATTTCGTGACAAGTGCTGAACTTTTACTTAATCCAATCGCTGCAAACCACAGAGCTGACTCTCTCTACTCTGGAGACATGACAATCGCAAATGCAAAGAACTTCCTTTACAATGGACAGTATGTATATCAGACAGGTTTAGCTGAAGCTGGTACAGCCGGTGTTGTAAAAGGTGATGATGGTTTCTATAAGACAGAAGAAGGCAATGAAGTTGTTGTTAAATTGAATGATGCTTGTATTTTCTTCGATGGTGCAATTGCTGACTATGCAGCTTACTTTGGTGACAGCTATGCAGTACTTGAAAATGCAGCTGATGCTAACGGTATGGTAAAAGTAAATGACGAAGTATTGACAGTTCTTGATACATTGTGCAAAACAATTGGTATGGGTACTGAAAATGAATGGTATGAACTTTGCTTTATCGGTGAACAGTTCCCGGAAATGGACTTCTCTGAAGTTGGTGTTATTGCAAAAGATGACCATACATTAGTATTAGTGCTTGAAAAACCACTTGAAGGTTTCTACCTTCTTTACTCTTTAACATCTTCATGGTTAGTAAATGAAACACTTTACAAAGAATGTGAAACAGTTACAGATGGTGTATACAACAACACATATGGTACATCTGCTGAAACAACAATCTCTTACGGACCATACACATTAGAGTCTTACCAGGCTGACAAACAGTATGTTCTTAAGAGAAACGAAAACCACTATGATGTAAAAGATGGTTACTATAAAACAACAACTATGCAGGTTGATTGTGTAGCAGAAGCTTCTACCAGATTAGAATACTTCTTAAAGGGTGATTTAGACTCTTACGGATTACAGGCAGAAGATATGGCGGCATATCAGCAGTCTGAACACACATATTTTACTGATGGTGAATCCACATACTTTGTAGCATTTAACCCGGATATGAACGGATTAAAAGGTGCTCAAGCAAATGCTGGTGAAAACATCAACAAAACAATCCTTACAGTAAAAGAATTCCGTCAGGCATTATCGTTCGCATTAAACCGTGAAGAATTTGCATTAGCAACACTGCCTACATTATCACCTGCTTTTGGTATTTATTCAAACTTAATCATTTCTGATCCAGAAAATGGTGTAGGTTACAGAAGTACAGAAGAAGCGAAAAAAGTTTTAGCTGATTTCTGGGGGGTTACTGAAGAAATTGGTGAAGGCAAAATGTATGCAGACATTGATGAAGCTGTAGCCAGCATCACAGGTTACAACTTAGAAAAAGCAAAACAGCTTTTCGATGTAGCTTATGACAAAGCGATCGCTGATGGTTTAATGGATGAAGATGATGTAATCGAAATCAAGATTGGTCTTCCATCTACATCTTCAACCTATACAAATGGTTATGAATTCTTTGTAAATGGTTATACAGAAGCTGTTAAAGGTACAAAACTTGAAGGTAAATTAACATTCTCTAAAGATGATACAATTGGTAATGCTTTCTCTACAGCATTAAAGTCAAATCAGGTAGATATGTTATTCTATGTAGGTTGGTCAGGATCTGCACTTAATCCATATGGCTTAATGGAAGCTTATACAACAGAGGATTATCAGTATAATCCATCTTGGGATACTTCAGCAGAAATGTGGGATATCACACTTTCTGATGGTGTAACATACACAGCATCTGTTCTTGATTGGACAATGTGTATGGGTGGTGAAAAAATCACTATCACAGCAGCTGATGGAACTACAAAAGAATATTCATGTGGTACTGCTGACAAACTTCCAGAAGATCGTTTTGCTATTCTTACAGGACTTGAAAGCGCTGTACTCAGCACATATGATTTACTTCCATTGACAGGTGCTGCTACTGCTACACTTAAAGGTATGCAGATTAAGTATTACACAGAAGATTATGTTTACGGTGTAGGCCGTGGTGGTCTTAAATATATGGAATATAACTATACAGATGCTGAATGGGCTGATTATGTTGCAGAACAGGGCGGAAGCTTAGTATATAACTAAAAACACTTGATACAGACCAAACCCTGAGAGGATTTCCTCTTAGGGTTATGGTTTTGTATTTATACAGCTTCTGTAATACAGTACATCTGCTTTTGAAATAAATTACAAAAGCTGTACAAATATAGAACTATAAAAATGGAGGCATACTATTATGAATATGATCAAATATGTATTGAAACGAATCGCCCTTATGTTCTTCGTGCTTTTCGTGATTCTGACTATGTGTTTTATTCTGGTTAAGCTCCTGCCGGTACAGGATGCGGCTCAGTTTGGTAAAGATATGAACTTAATTTTGCAGAGACGTGAAGCATTAGGATATAACAAACCATTATTGGAACAGCTTTTTATTTTCTTCCAGCGAAGCGTATTTGGCGGAGACTGGGGTGTAAGTGAAGCACTTTATCGAGGACAGGATGTGTGGGCAGTATTTACTTCGAAACTTCCTGCAACTGTCATGGTAAATATTTATTCGATGTTATTCAGTGTACCTACCGGTCTTTTGCTTGGTATTTACGCTGCATTAAAGAAAAATAAATGGCAGGATCACTTGATTTCTATCTTGGTAATTGTATTTATCTCTGTACCTAGTTATGTATATGCATTATTAGTACAGTATTTACTTTGTTTTAAATTAAATTTATTCCCATTACAGATGAATAGTGGTACTGATTATTTTACAATGTCCATGTTTTTATCTGTAGTGCCACCGGTACTTTCCCTTGCATTTGGTAGTATTGCTGGTCTTGCTCGTTATGTACGTGCGGAACTTTCCGAAGTGCTTACCAGTGATTTCATGCTTTTGGCTCGTACCAAAGGTTTGACACGTTCGCAGGCAACCATTCGTCATGCACTTCGTAACTCTATGGTACCTGTATTCCCTATGATTTTAGGTGAATTCGTAGCAATCCTTTCCGGTTCATTGATTATCGAAAAGATTTTCGGTGTACCTGGTGTAGGTCAGTTGTATATCAACTCTATTACTGCATTAGACTATAACTTCTTCATGTTATTGTCTGCATTCTACACATTAGTAGGTCTGACTGCTGGTATCGTAGTAGACATCAGTTATGGTATTATTGACCCAAGAATTAGAATGGGGGAACGATAAGATGACAAATAAGAATATGGATTATACAAACATTCCAAAAGAGAAATTTGTTTTTTGTAATGACAACAAAGAATTACATGATAAAAAATTAGAGACAAAACCAGTTGGTTATTTTCAGGATGCAATGATGCGTTTTGCACGTAACAAGAGTTCTGTAACCGCTGCGGGAATTATTTTCTTATTAGTACTTTTTGCGATTTTTGCACCTATTCTTGCTGCTACAAAATATACAGACAATCCTACTGATACAATGTACTTACAGTATGGTAAACTTCTTCCAAAGTGGGAAGCTTTTGAATGGGCCGGCTGGGATGGCAGTAAGGATGAAACGGTTAGCAAGAATGTATATTTAACCTATAAGGCTATTGAAGCGGAAACAGGCATGAATCCTGTCGTAAAAGTATACAGAGAGGATTATGAGAGTGACAATAAGAGTGCTATAGGTACCTATTATGATATTCGTGTAGACTCTTATATAGCAAATGGTATGATGTTTTTGAATCTTACCGGTGATCAGTATAGAGATATTCAGGCTTGGCAGAATGAAACAGGTATTCAGGTTATTTATCCGGCCGTAGATGATTCTAAAATTGCTACAGCTTCTTTGAAATCGGATGCAAATATTTGGTATGAATGTAACCAGAAAGGTGCACCTGTGACAAAGAATGGTAAATATGTAAATATCTATGCCACAAAAGGCAACGATGGTGATTATGATAGTCTCCGTATAGAAGGAGATGATGGTTCTTATAAATATGCAAAGATATCTGGTGATTCCAGTGCGCTTTCTTATAAAGTACGTGTTATGAAAAACACTTACTTCCAGTACCGTTATGGATATGAGCCGGAATTTATCTTTGGTACAAACTCACTTGGACAGGATATTTTCACTCGTTTAGGTGGTGGTGCAAGATTTAGTTTTATTTTTGCTATTTGTATCTCTGCAATTAACTTATTAATCGGTGCGATTTATGGTGCGATTGAAGGTTATTATGGTGGAGTTGTTGACTTGGCCATGGAACGTATTTCGGATATTTTGAGTGGTATTCCATTCGTAGTAGTTACGACTTTATTCCAGTTGCATTTGGCTAGTAAAGTAGGTGCAATACCATCTCTCTTGTTCGCGTTCGTATTAACAGGCTGGATCGGTACTGCTAGCAAGACTCGTATGCAGTTCTATCGTTATAAAAACCAGGAATATGTATTGGCAGCTCGTACATTAGGTGCAAGTGATTTTAGAATTATGTTTAAACACATTTTCCCTAATGCTATTGGTACTTTGATTACCGGCTCCGTACTTGTTATTCCATCTGTTATCTTCTCCGAAGGTAACTTAACATACTTGGGTATCGTAAACTTAGACTCT
>CAYVGA010000133.1:0-5331 GCA_964449855.1 uncultured Lachnobacterium sp. | reverse complement strand
TTCAAGGACAGAGACTGGGATACCTATCGAAATCATTCGATTGGCTTTGTATTCCAAAGCTATAATCTGATTCCACATCAGACGGTGCTTCAAAATGTAGAATTGGCATTAACACTCACTGGTGTGTCTAGGGCAGAGCGAAAAGAGAAAGCGAAGAAAGCTTTAGAGCAGGTAGGTCTTGGAAATCAGCTTCACAAGAGACCAAGTCAGATGTCCGGCGGTCAGATGCAGCGAGTTGCCATTGCAAGAGCATTGGTTAATAATCCGGACATTATTTTGGCGGATGAACCGACAGGTGCATTAGACAGTGAAACCAGTATTCAGGTTATGGATATTTTGAAGGAAATTTCCCAGGATAAATTGATAATCATGGTTACCCATAATCCAGAGCTGGCAGAACAGTATTCTAGCAGAATTATCCGTGTGCTGGACGGTGAAATTAAAGCGGACAGTGCACCATTAAGCGAGAAAGATTTACAGATGGAGAGGGCAGCAGAAAAGGCAAATGCCGGCGAAAAACAGAAGATGCCTTCTATGTCAGTTTTGACTTCATTCTCCTTATCTTTAAAAAACCTCATTGCAAAAAAAGGAAGAACAACATTAACGGCTTTTGCGGGAAGTATCGGTATTATTGGTATTGCCCTTATTACAGCGGTATCACAGGGATTGACTTCCTATATTGATGTAATGCAGGAAAGTACTCTTTCTTCTTATCCGCTGACCATTGAATCATCAAGTACAGATATCAGCAATCTGATGTCAACATTTAGGGGAATCGCGTCAGAAGAAGATGTAGTACATGAAAAGGATGCTGTATATGAGCAGGCGATTATGTACAACATGGTAGATGCATTAAACAATATGGAAACTTCTGAAAATGACTTGAAAGCATTTAAGAAATTTATAGAAACAGAATATGCCAATGAAGAATCTGCACTCCATAGTGCAATCAGTGGTATCAAATATACGTATGATTTGGATTTGATGGTATATACGAAAAATGTAGACGGTACTATTATTAAGTCAGATACAACAGCTATGCTGACGGATATTATGATGAGTTCCATGAATGTGGATGTTTCTTCTATGATGGATGCTTCCGGTTCAATGGGTACAATGTCATCAAGCTCTATGATGTCCTCTATGAGTTCGATGGGTGGAACATCGCTGGTTCTCTGGGAAGAAATGCTTCCGGGCGAAGATGGAAGTCTGGTAAGCGATATTTTGCAGGAACAGTACGATGTAATCTATGGTTCATGGCCAACCGAATATAACGAAGTCGTTTTAGTAGTAAATGAAAATAATGAGTTGGATGATATGACTCTTTATGCATTAGGTCTGAAATCAGAAGATGAGATCAATGCGATTGTAGAAGCTGTATCAGATAAAACAGAGTTAGAACCTACAGAAAATGTATGGACTTATGAAGAAATCTGTGACAGAGAATACAAAGTAATTTTAAATTCTGACTGTTATACTTATGATGAAGCAACTGGTACTTATACAGATTTAAGTGCTACAGATGCAGGATTACAGTATTTGTATAATGACAAAGCGATTGATTTGAAGGTTTCCGGTATCATTCGACAGAGTGAAAATGCAGAGTCCGGCATGCTTGGAGGTTCTATTGCTTATACAAGTAAATTAACAGAATATGTTATCGAACAGTCCAAAGAGAATGCGGCAGTAGATGCTCAGATTGCAAGTCCAACAATTGATATTTTCACAGGACTTCCATTTGAAGAAAATACAGGAAATTTATCTGATGCAGACAAAGAGAGCTTTTTCCGTTCTCATATAGCTGAACTTTCCGATGAAGAAAAAGCAGCTGTTTATATTAAAATTATGTCAATTCCTTCAGATGAGTTCCTGACACAGACAGTAGAAGAGCAGATGGCACAGATCGACAGAGCTTATATTGAGGAAATGTTAGGAACTGCAATGGCAGCAGAAGTGGGAATGAGTAAAGAAGAACTTTCCGAGTATATTGCAGAAATGTCAGATGAGGATTTATTTGAAATTTTTGAGACTATTGTAACAGAGCAGGTGAAGGCACAGTATGCAGCACAGGTAGAAGCACAGCTTTCCGCTATGCCGGCAGAGCAGCTTGTCATGGCACTTGAAATGGAAAGTGAATCGTATACCACAGAACAGTGTGCATCTTATTATGATGAAGTACTGGAATTTTCAACATCAACTTATGAAGATAACCTGATTAAGCTGGGCTGTATTGATTTAGATGAGCCTGCAAGTATTAATT
Organism: uncultured Lachnobacterium sp.; assembly: GCA_964449855.1. Taxonomy (GTDB): domain Bacteria; phylum Bacillota; class Clostridia; order Lachnospirales; family Lachnospiraceae; genus Roseburia. The sequence continues at coordinate 3,071 of CAYVGA010000133.1, read as the reverse complement.
TCTATGCTTCAACCTTTGAAAATAAGGAAGTGATTGAAGATGCAATTGCAGAGTACAATGAAACAGTAGATGAAATTAAGCAGATTACATATACAGATTATGTGGGACTTATGATGTCATCTATGACAACCATCATCAATGCGATTACCTATGTTTTAATTGCATTTGTAGGAATTTCCTTAGTTGTATCATCGATTATGATAGCGGTTATTACATTGATTTCGGTACAGGAAAGAACCAAAGAAATCGGTATTTTACGTGCAATGGGTGCATCTAAACACGAGGTTTCTGTTATGTTTAATGCAGAAACAATTCTTATTGGATTTGCATCCGGTATGATTGGTGTTGTACTGACTGTATTGGCATGTATTCCAATTAATGCGGTTATTCATTCTTTGACAGGAATTGAAACTTTGAACGCATATTTGCCATTTGAGACAGCAGTAGTATATGTAGTGCTTAGCATTATATTGAATATGATTTCAGGATTTATTCCATCAAAGAGCGCTGCAAAGAAAGATCCGGTTGTAGCATTGAGAAGTGAATAATTTCTTATATTATGTAAATCCAGCTAGAAGGCTGGATTGATGCAGATGACCTTGAAAGAAAATTGGAAAGAATAGGGAATGGTGGCAGAGTAAAATCTGCCACTATTTTGCATTAAAAGATAGTGCTCGAGTAGTGTACAATTATTGTTTTTTTGATATAATGAAATAGGATTGAAATATGTCTATGGATATTTCAAATAAACAGAGGATATTTATATACAGGGGGAAGCAAGTATGGCAATTATGATAAACGAAAAAGAAAATATATTTACATTACATACAAAGAATAGCACCTATCAAATGAAAGCAGATGCACAAGGGACACTGATTCATACCTATTATGGAAGCAGAATTGATGAGACAGACATGTCTTATCGCATCTATTCGCAGGATAGAGGATTTTCAGGAAATCCTTATGCAATGGGGGATGTGGATAGGGCATATTCTATGGATTTACTGCCACAAGAATATAGTTGTTTTGGAACCGGTGATTTTCGCATTTCGGGATTACATGTTAGAAATGAGGATGGAAGCAAAGGCTGTGAATTACACTTTCAAAAGGCGGTAATTGAAGAAGGAAAATATGCATTGGATGGTTTACCAGCCGTCTATGCAGAGCAGGCAGAGACATTGAAAGTTTTGATGAAGGATTCTTATTCGGAAATAGAAGTGGAACTTTTATATGGAGTTTTAGAAGAATTGGATGTGATTACCCGTGCTGTAAAGATTACAAATCATGGGCAGACACAGGTTTTCTTGGAAAAAGCGGCGAGTCTTTCTTTGGATTGGAATGATGGTGATTTTGATTGGATTACTTTTTATGGAAGACATAATAAAGAAAGAACGTTTCAGCGAGCAAATGTATCACATGGAATTCAATCCATTGGAAGTGTTCGTGGAAACAGCAGTCATCATTATAATCCATTTTCTATATTGTGTAGTAAAGACACTACAGAAGAGCAAGGGGAGTGTTATGCTTTTTCCATGCTGTATAGTGGTGAATTTCAGATGGAAGTAGAGAAAGACCAGATTCATCAGACACGTATGGTTTGTAGTATTCATCCGGATAATTTCACATGGGTTTTAGAATCCGGAGAAACGTTTACCACACCAGAAGTGATGATGGTGTATAGTGAAAAAGGCTTTTCGCGTATGTCCCATTCTATCCACAAGGCCATTCGAAATCATGTATGCCGAGGTGTTTGGAAAGAACGTCAGAGACCGGTTCTTATTAATAACTGGGAGGCTACGTATTTTGACTTTACCGGTGAACAGTTGATAAACATCGCGAAAGAAGCACATGATATAGGGATAGAACTGTTCGTTATGGATGATGGATGGTTTGGGAAAAGAGATGATGACAATTCCGGACTTGGAGATTGGTATCCGAATGAAAAGAAATTGGGATGTACTTTAAAAGAGTTGGGACAGAGAATCACGGCAACTGGAATGAAGTTTGGAATATGGTTTGAACCAGAAGCAATTAGCAGAGATAGTGATTTATTCCGTGCACACCCTGAATGGGTAATCCAGCAGCCGGGAAGATTGCCAAATTTAAGTAGAAATGAGCTTGTATTAGATTTTTCCAGAGTGGATGTACAGGATTATATACTCAGCCGTATCCGCTGCGTTCTTTCAGAGGCACCAATCAGCTATATCAAATGGGATATGAATCGCAGTATTTGTGATAAATACAGCAATCGCTTAGCCCCTGCACATCAGGGTGAATTTGCACATCGATATATTTTGGGCTTATATCGTGTGTTGGAAACCATTTATCAGGAATTTCCGGAAGTGCTTATCGAAAGCTGTAGCGGTGGTGGAGGTCGTTTTGATGCAGGTATATTGTATTATACACCTCAGATTTGGTGTAGCGATAATACAGACGCCATTTCAAGACTGGATATTCAATATGGTACTTCTTTTGGTTACCCTGTTTCTGCGATGGGTGCGCATGTTTCAGCGGTTCCAAACCACCAGACAGGTCGAGTTACACCAATCGAAACTCGCGGCTGTGTAGCAATGTCTGGAACTTTTGGATATGAATTGGATATTACGAAAATGTCTTTGGAAGAAAAGGAAGCAGTAAAACAACAGATTGCACGTTTCCATCGTTTGTATTCTTTGATACAATATGGAAAATATTATCGTTTGATTTCGCCTATGAATTCTTATACGGTATGGGAATTTGCAGATGAAAATGGAAAAGAGGCTTTAATCAATGCCGTATATGCAAGAGTAGAAGCTTGTGCAGCACCAATTCATGTAAAAATAAAAGGTTTAAAAGAACATATAAACTATCGTGTTACATTACTTGATGAAGAAAAATATGAAAAATGGCATCTTCACGATTGTGTTTTATCTGGTGCAGCACTTATGAAAGGTGGAATTACATTTCCAATTCCATGGATGGATTATCAGACTATGCAGTACTATGTAAGAGAATTCTGATAATTAAGCTGGATTAGAACAGTAAGCGGAGGTGCAAAAATGAGACTGTTACTCGTAGAAGATGAAAAAAGA
>CAYVGA010000132.1:0-5394 GCA_964449855.1 uncultured Lachnobacterium sp. | reverse complement strand
TGTGCCTGTAAATCTTCTTTATTATTATATGCTGTTGCATAAATTCTCTGAAGTCTTGCTTTGTTTGCATCACCTCTCCAATAAGCCATAGAAGAAGAAATGAGTTTGTAAGCTTTTACACCCTTTGTATTCATAAGGTGTGGGCCTGCACAGAGGTCTACGAAACCACCCTGATCATAGAACGAAATCTCTGCATCTTCTGGAAGGTCTTCGATAAGCTCTACTTTGTAAGGCTCATTCTTTTCTTTCATAAGTGCGATTGCTTCTTCTCTTGGAAGTGTGAATCGAGTGATTCTATTTCCCTTTTTGATGATTTTTTTCATTTCTTTTTCAATTGCATCTAAGTCTTCTCTGGAGAATGGTTCTCTGTCAAAGTCATAGTAGAAACCATCTTCGATAGCTGGTCCGATAGCAACCTTTGCTTCCGGGAAAAGGTTCTTTACAGCTTCTGCCATGATGTGGGAAGCTGTGTGGCGGATTACTTTTAATCCTTCCGGATCATTTGCAGTTAAAATATTTAATGCAGCATCATCTTCTACTACAGTTCTTAAATCTACTACCTCGCCGTTTACTTCACCTGCACAAGCTGCACGTGCAAGACCTTCGCTGATATCGAGGGCAATATCATAGACACTTTTTGCTTCGTTGTACTCTTTTACAGAGCCGTCTTTTAATGTGATTTTCATTTTCTATCATCCTTTCTTTTATTCTTATGCTTTATATACTAATATCATCTTCCTATCTTGGAAGTTATATATCCAATTCAAAAATTAAATCCATATTATCTATTTTTCCATCAGCATCTATGTCTGTTGGAATGTATCCAATATAGCGATATCCTTTAGCCGCATACTCATCTATTATTTTTCGATGTTCTTCTTATTTTGAACAAAACATCTTACCAATTTTTAAGTTTACATATTCATATTTTTTCATGTATACTACCTCCTCAAAGCAAAAAATCCTGAATGATACAAAACAAATCATATCATTCAGGACGATTATATATAGTCGTGGTTCCACCTGAGTTTACTTGCAACATGTATTTCTTTCACAAAAAACACATAACATAATAGTCTATGCAAACCTCTTTTGACAATAACGGTGTCGGCCGGACCGGATTGGGGTCACTCTGAGGTGGTCTTCGGCTGCTTCTTTGTAAGGACGCTCGCACCACATAGCTTTGCTATGGCGTCTTTCTCTGTTACCTGCCCACAACGTACTCTTCTCATCAACGTTTTGGATTATTTAATTACTTAGATATTTTAGTACCTTTTTCTTCTTTTGTAAAGTAAAAAATAATGATTACTGTTTTGAAATTTCCAGGAAATCATCATATCTCTCATCTACCTGAAAAAATCTGTATTGCTCCATATATGCTTCCTGCTCTTTTTCAAAAAAGTGCACAAGCTTCGCAAAGTTTCTTTCAACCTGTGCTGTTTTTAATGCATCTGCATATTGGATTCTGTTTTCGTTATGAATAATAAAAGGTATAATATCATTTTTTAAACATTCTCTAAACAGAATCATTCTTCCAGTTCTTCCGTTTCCATCCTGAAATGGGTGAATGAGTTCATATCTGGCATGAAATTCTGCTAATGTAGTTAAGGTAACTTCATTTACCGAATGATACCATGCATACAAATCGCTCATTTTTGATTGGACTTCATTTGGTAATGCAACCATTAATCCACCAACCGTATTTGCTCGTTTTTTATATTCCCCAATTGCATACCCATTCGCTCGGTCTTCAAAAACTCCAGCTTTTAATTCATAATGAAATCTTTTAACCAAATCTTCACCCAAAGATTCATCCAAGGTTGCTATCATATGATTGAACATCAGAAAATGACCATTCATCTCTTCAATATCTTTTGATTTATAAATTTCATCTGTCGCCGGAAGATAACCTTCCTCAAAAAGAGAAGCTGTCTGCTCCTCCGTCAATGTACTGCCTTCAATTCTATTCGAATTGTATGCCAATGTTCTCTGTGTATATCCATATATCCCGCTTCGGTCTTTTATGGAATGCTCTAATTTTAAGACCCAGATTAATGCATTGTTGTTCATGGCCGTTCTCCTTCATTGCTATACTTTTCTGTATTTACATAGAATACGTTATTCACGTATCATTTACAAGAGAAAATTTAGATTTATGATATAAAAACACGCACACTGCACTTAGCTTCCCTACTCCCAAAATCACTTTTGTCCTCAAGTGATGCTGAAACACTTCCATTTAAAATTCCATTCTCAATTCTTTGTAACAACTGATTAAAATTACCTTCTCCTCTTCTTTCCTATTATCTATTTTTCTTCATATGCTTTCTTTTCAATGCCAATATTCGCTATTGTACCATTGTAAAAAGTAATACTTACAAAATGGATTTCATCTTCTCCATAATATGCCCACTCGTAACTATCCCAAAAGTTTCCTTCTTCGGAATAATCGTAATAATGATAATACGGAATACCCAAGTAAGATTCTACATCCTCATAACTGCTTTCAAATGTAAATCCATCTCCAAATACAAAATCCGGAAACGTCATTTCTGCATCAACCTCAAAGGTGCCCGGATTTTCTATGTAGAAATAATCCACCAAACCTTCACTTAACGGAATCTCTTCTCCGGTATAATTATTTATGCGAATCATACCTGTCATAAAGCCATCCTCACCATTCAGAATCAACAGGTCCTCATATTCTGTAGGCAGGGTATACATTTCGTCGTATTCCTCTTCTAACGTAAATCCCATTTGAGAAATTTCCTGGTAACTGGTTGGCAGGGTATAAGTCTGACCATTATAAGAAAATGTTGCAAAACTTTCTGGTAATGGTGTTATATCATCACCAAGATATTGACCATACTCATCTGGAACTACCTCTTCCTCAGCCACCCTATTTTCTTCGTATATCTCAAAAAAACTATTCGAATCGCTTAGCAAATTAAATATCACAAAGACACTCATCACAATAAAATATATTGCTATTCCAAGAACCACCGATTTTACCTTTTTTGTGCCGGTTTGACTTGTAGCTGCCCTACTTTGTCTATATTTGCTCTTTTTGATTGTTCTATGTTTATACACATTCTCTTGAGAATTATTATAGGTACGAACAGCATTTCCTGTTCTATGGGCTTTATTGTATTCTTCTGCCGTTTCATAAATTGGTCTTCCAAAGTCGTCGTATTTTTGCATAATCATCCCTCCTACCTAAATCGTTATCCTTTTTCTTAATGTTACTTCTGTCAATACATTTGCAAGTATAATAAACAATATAATCGGACAAGTTATTACAGCCATCCCTGCATCATCCCATTTCGTAATTTCCATAGCAAATACTGCTATTGGATACCAAAACACACCTATTAGACCTTGTGCAATAGCCAAGCGTAATAACCACTTTCCATACGTTTTCTGTGCAAACTCCCAATTTTCTTTACTGGAAAGTGCACGTTTCGATGAATAATGTGGATATTTTAGATTAGACATAAAGTACTTTCCATCCGGTGCTATGTAATCCAAAGCCATTTGATATTTCATAGGAAATTTGTAAGTAAGAGTACCTGCATACAAAAGCAATATTACAAATATTCCTTCCATCACATACATCATGTAGAATCCCAAATTTTCCATTATCTGCTCCATCTCATTTTCATAATCCATCTACCGGATACTACTCTAACTTTCAGTATCCTCTAATTGTTTCAACCTCAATTCCATGAGTAACCTTGCACCAAACATATAAACTAAGGATGGCAGAAACATAATTAGCAACAAACCATACGATGCTACTTCTGTTTGCTCTGTCCTATCAGCAAAGCTATTTACCATTGGAATCAACACGACTTGCGTGAGCACATTTAATCCTCCGGCTATCATCAGATTTTTTCCATAGATCTTTTGTGCTAATTTCCAATTTCTCTCCTCACGCTTGGATGCCATATAATGATAAAAAATAGCTTCCATAGATTCTTTATCAAAACAACCCCAATACCGCACAGCTCCATTTATCCACATAATCAACGTAAAAAGAAGCGATATTACATAGATAGCTATATTCATAAATCATTCCACCTATTTCTCATACCTATCATAATTTCTTCTGCTCACCGGTGTCACCACTACATTTCCTGCTGAATCCAAAAGCGGTGTCATGCCACCTGCACTTCCATTTACATACACAAGATAATTTACACCTGTTTCATTATCTACCCAGATTTCCATACCTTTTAATACGCCCTGTGTATAGACTTCTTCAAATCTTTTTGTATTTAGTACTTCTAAAAAACGCTTTCTCGAAAATACAACGAACTTGTATTCTTCATCGTTTTTCATTTTTACAGTAACTGTTGGCAGAAATAAAAGAGTTCCATCCGCCTATCATTCCATTTCTACATAAACTAACTTACTTCTCCTAACAAAATACTGATAACGTCAATTGCATTTCAAAAAACTATCTCTCCTCAAACTCCGCAAACACCTTCATACATTCATCACAATAATATCCGCTGCCATGCAAACGCAAAGATATTGCATTCGTCTTTATCCATTTATCTTTATCCTCATCCGGACACCAAGACAACTCAACATCATGAAACAGACTGCCTATTGCCTGTGCTTTCACATTTCCTTTTCGCATTTCCATTCCACAAATTGGACAATTTCTCGTTTGTGCACTTGTTTCTGATTTATAAAGAATCGTCAAATCTCCATCTACAAAACCCATCGCAACTGCTTGATATGCTTTCAGCACATCCGAATACCGGCCTGTAAAAAAATACTGACGAATATACGTTTCTATCTTATTATGTATCTCTTCCCATTCTGCTTCTTCCTGCCATCTGCAAGGATACTCCCTACTGTCAAATACCTCATTACATGCCCAATCCGCATCTGTTTCATCAAATTCCAAAGAACCAATCAGCTCTACCTCCCATGTACTATTTTCTTCTTTATATAAATTAAAACAAAATGCTGACAAATCCTTAGGCAGCTCCATATTTAAAACAACATCTAACCATTCTGCAAATCGTTCGTACATGAAATTTCCCCTTTCCATTTCTTATAATTGTAATACTCCTGTATGTAGCCGGTTACTGCAAATATAATCGCAATCGACACAAGAATATACGCATTTGCTCCAACCCAATGCAATAAAAATAACGTGAAGAACATCCACGGAATTAACCATAATGTTCTGATAAAACGTCTTCTATAACTCAATTTATAATATCGTAATTCAAATCCTTTATCTACTTTCTCATTTATCGTATTTTCACTTCCTATAAATTAATTTATGCTCTGCCAATCAAGCTCATAGCATGTTAATTTGCTTATTTACATTTCTGACATGCTCAAAATTCATATATTCTGTTACAAAAGCATGTT